>JAIOPP010000043.1 GCA_021413845.1 Planctomycetia bacterium
CGAGCACCAGCGGGGCATCGGCCGGATCGCCGAAGATGAGCTCCGCGATCGACGTGCTGAACACAGCCGAGCCGACGCAGAACACGATCGCCGGGACGACGCTGCCGAGCGTCGTGCGACGGAGAAATGTGCGCAACTGACCGGAGGCCCGATACGCTTCGACGTACCGCCCGAAACTCCCCGGCAGTCCGAACACGGCCAGCGGCGCGGCGAGCATGAGGAAGCTGAACGCGAGATCCCACTCTCCCAGTTGATCGACGTCGAGCGAACGGCAAAAGATGATCCCGCGCACGAACCCGACGAGTCGCTGCACGACCGTCAGCGCAAGGAGGATGATCACTCCCTCGGCCAACGAATCGGCGCGGATCGAACCGACAGGGGCCGATTTTGCCGACGGTACGGATTTTGACGACGCGGACATCCGGCGACTCCGACACGTTCACGAGCCGGGCCGCAAGGCGCAGTTCCGGCTGCGCAAGTGTAGGTCGCGAATTGTGCCGGATTCTCGAACGAGCCGAGCCGCATCCGTAGCGTCCTCGTGTGCCACTGGCTTCGCCCATAAGTATCGACACAAGTGTGCTATCGTCTCGGCGGGGGTTGGGCGGTGGGTTGGAGGATGAGTTGGGCGAGGGTTTTGAGTTCGTCGAGGTCGTAGAGTTCGAGCGTGCGAAGCATGGCTAGTAGGGTCCAGAGTCCGGCCAGCAGCGCGGGCTTGGTGTGCTTCACGCCGTACTTCATTTGTCGGCCGGAGAGGCGGATCAAGAGCTTGCGGGCTTGGTCGGCCTGCGGATGCGCGCTGCGATCGAGTCGCCAGACGACGACGCAAGCCGCCGCCGCGACTAAGAGTCGTCGCGCGGTCGCCGCGGCCGATTCTTGTTGCCACCGTTCGACTTCGAGCCCGGCGCTTTTGAGCAGCTTGAAGAAGCTCTCCACGCCCCAACGCCAATAGTACCACAACGCGATCGTCGCGGCGTCGACCTCGGCCTCGACGTTGGTCAATAAGTACCACACGGCAAGCGGCTTGCCGGCGAGATCGCGGACCTCGGAGATCACGAGCCGCAAGTCGAGCGGCGGGCCGGGCACGCGGCGTCGATCGCCTGAGTTCGGCCGATTGCGCTGACCGGCGCGGGTCAGTCGCACGGCCCGTTCGACGACGAACTGCCGCGCGTCGCGGCCGTGATACGTCACCTCGCGCGAGAACGTGAGTGCTTCGGCGGCTCGGGCTTCGGCGAGCAGTTGCGAGGCCTTCAGCTCGCGACCGGCGTATTCGACCAAGCGATCGTCGGCCCGGACGAGATAGCGGCGCCCTTCGCGCGCGCTCCACTCGCGATAATGGGCCACGCTGTCGGCTTCGGCGTCGACGATGTGAACCACGGGCTTGCCGAGCTTGAGCCGTTCGACGTAGGTCATCGCCGGATCGAGCTCGTCGAGCGGCGAGAGCGGCGGGCGAACGTCGCCGCACCGCGAGCAGTGCACGCCGTCGGCCGCCCGCAGGCTCAAGACGGCCGGCGCCAACGGCGTGCCCGAGCGATCGTCGAGCAGCAGCGACGCCTGCAGTTCGTAGCCTTCGAGCGCATGAGGATTGGAGAGCGGCAGTCGATCCCGCTTCGCGTGCTGCTTGCGATACTGCAGTTCCGACCAATCGAGCACGTCGAGCACGAACCGGTCGCAAGCCTGCGGCACGTCGCGTCGCGCACACTCCAGCAAAGGCTCGACCAAGGCTCGGAGCGTGACCCGCTCGTTGTTCAGAAAACGAGAGGCGGCCTGCGCAGCCGCCGCGCTCGAAGCGACGTCGGGCAACGCATGCAAGCCCGCCGCCACCCGCTGCACCACGTTCGCTTGCGACTCCACCAACGTCACGTAACGCTCCCGCAACCGGGCTTCCAACGGAGGTTCAGGTACATACCCCGATTCTACCCGACTCGAATAGCGGCAATGCCGGCGAACTTGTGTAGATACCTATGGGCAGGATGCCAGTGGCACAC
>JAIOPP010000044.1 GCA_021413845.1 Planctomycetia bacterium
AGATCTCCAATTCCGCTTCCCGTAACTTCTGAATGATCTGCTCCACTTTCAAGCGCTTCGTCCCCATGATCGCCTCCCTTTTTCAAGTGATGGTCGTCAGTCTACGACTGACGACCGGACTCGTTTAAGGGGGGCAGGTCAAATTATCAGGTTCACTAGCCCATGAGTTGAATCAGCCGCTCACTGCGATTCTCAGCAACGCTCAGGCAGCGCTGCGTTTCCTTGCCCATGAGAACGCCGACCTCAACGAGGTGCGCGAAATCCTGACCGACATCGTGAACGAAGATAAGCGCGCGGGTGAAGTCATCCGTCGTCTTCGTCTGTTGCTCAAGAAGGGTGAGGTGCAACATCAGCCTCTGGATATGAACGAAGTGGTGCTGGAAGTTTTGAAGCTCCTACGCAGCGACCTTGTGAACCAGGGAGTCACCACGCAGACGGAACTCGCTCCGGACCTGCGCGACCTTCAAGGCGATCGCGTTCAACTCCAGCAGGTGTTACTGAATCTCATGATGAATGCCTGCGATGCCATGACTAACAATGCGAGAGACGATCGCCGGATCATCCTCCGCACGGACTTAGCCGGAGGCGATGCGGTGAGCATATCCGTGGCCGACTTCGGCGCGGGCATTGCCGCGGATAAAATGGAACAGGTCTTTGAACCGTTTTTCACCACCAAGCCCAACGGCATGGGGCTCGGTTTGGCGGTTTGCCGGACGATCATCGCAGCACACGGCGGACGGTTGTGGGCCACCAATAATCCTGAGCGCGGCGCCACCTTTCATTTCACCCTGACGTTACCCAACAAGGCGTCCTCATGAGCCAGCCGACAGCGACTGTTTTCGTCGTAGACGATGACTCCGCCGTGTTGAAGAGCCTGACGCGTTTGTTGAGCTCGGCGGGCCTCACGGTGGTCACGTTTTCCTCCCCACGCGAGTTCCTGGATCGGCACGATCCGATGTCACCGGGTTGCCTGTTGCTGGACGTGGCGATGCCCGGCCTGAACGGCCTCGAACTTCAGGAAGCGCTGAAGGCCGGCGGCCATAATCGGTCCATCGTGTTTCTTTCCGGTCGCAGCGACGTCCCCATGAGCGTGCAGGCGATGAAAAGCGGCGCCGTCGATTTTCTTACCAAGCCGGTGAACGACGACGACCTGCTCAAAGCCATTCGCACCGCGCTCGCGAAGGATCAACATGATCGGCAGAATCGCGACGAGGTCGCCGAGATCGATCGACGGCTGGCGACGCTAACGCCGCGGGAGCGCGAAGTGTTGGAGCACGTCATCTCCGGCCAGCTCAACAAGCAAACTGCCGCTGAACTGGGCACCGCCGAGAAAACGATCAAAGTCCACCGTGCGCGCGTTATGGAAAAACTGAACGTGCAATCCGTCGCGGAACTCGTGCGACTCACTGAAAAGGCACGTATTCGGGCTAGGTGACGAGCCCTCCTTCGGCAATCGGCTTTTTGCCTCACCGACGTCTGAATGCCTCGGTCTTAGCGTATTGGCCTAAGGTCCAATAGGTTTCTCCGTTTGACGGAGTACCCTCTCGCTCATGCGCGAACGCTGCCGTCGATCGCCGTCGTGGATGATGAGGAATCGATGAGCATCGCCGTGGCGTGACTCAGTCATAGCTCTAAGTCGATTACCGAGTCAGCCGGCGAGTGGTCTCGCCGATTTGGTGCTCAAGATGCGCGACCGAGAGCTTGGGATGAGCGACGATTCGGATGGACGGGTTTGACGAGCGGAAATCCAAGACGAGAGGAAACCGACGATGGCGACAGCAACTTTGTCCGCACAGGAAGAGGCCATCCAGTCAGGGAAGACGACGCTGCATGGCACCGTGACCGAGCGGATTCTCAGGTTGTATGAGGCCGTTCGTGGTTACGGCCCGCCTCGTATTACCGTGGATCGCGCCGTTCTGTTCACGGAATCGTTCAAGGAGACCGAGAACCAGCCGCTCGTCCTGCGCTGGGCCAAGGCGCTTGCGCATTTCGCCGACAAAGTACCCGTGACGATTTTCCCCGACGAGCTGATCGTCGGTCGACCCAATACTTGGCTCGGTCGCTGGGGGATTGTCTATCCGGAACTTGACGGCGACATCATGCCCTCCGGGGTCGAGATGTTCCGCAAGAACAAGGGCCAGCCGGGCGAGGTCGTGGTTTCGGAAGAGGATGAGAAGGTCATCAGCGAGGTACTCACGTCCTACTGGACGGGCAAGGACTATGCGACCGGTTATGTAAAGTCGCTCCCGCCGGACACGCGGTTCATGGAGTACGGGCCGGACCCCAAGAATACGATCTTGATGACGGTCGTCGTTTTTGCGTCCTCTCCCATGAGGCACTCGCAGAACTGGACGCCGGATTGGAGCAAGATCCTGACTCGTGGCGTCAGAGGAATCCGTGAGGAGGCCGAGGCGAAGCTGGCCGCGCTTTCGGAACCCCGCGACTTCGTCCACAAGAAGCCGTTCCTCGAAGCCGTCATCATCACCTGCGACGCCATGACGACCTGGTCCAGGCGTTACGCGGAGCTCGCAACCGAGTTGGCCGCAAAGGAGACGAATCCTCAGCGCAAGAAGGAGCTGGAGGAGATCGCTGAGATCTGCCGGTGGGTTCCGGAGAATCCGGCGCGCACGTTTCGTGAGGCGCTCCAGGCGCAGTGGTGGGGCCAGATCTTCAACCGCATCGAGCAGACGTCGAGCGCCCTGGGCCAGGGCCGAATGGATCAGTATCTATTGCCGTTTTATCGAAAGGATCTGGCCGAAGGCCGGATCACAAAAGAATCGGCCATGGAACTATTCCATTGCCTTTGGATAGCCATGTCGCAGGTCGTGGAACTGAAGCTCAACCCGGTGGTTGCTGCAGGCACGGAAGGGTTCGCTCAATTCTCGAATGTCTGCGTCGGCGGGCAGACGGTCGACGGCCGGGACGCTACCAACGAGCTTTCATTCCTCATCCTTGAATCGCTTCGCGGACTGCACCTGACCAGCCCGGATCCGTGCGTTCGGATCCACGCCAACACGCCCGACGCCTTTTTGCACCATGTCGTGGAGTGCATCAAGGACGGCAAGGGGTATCCGAAGCTGCTCAACGATGAGATGGTCATCCCCTTCTACCTCGCCAATGGCGCCACCATGAAGGAGGCGCTGGACTGGAACATCTCGGGGTGCTGCGAGAATCGACTCCCCAATCGGGAAACGAACGTCACGGCCTCCGGCGGCATTAACTACGGTTCCATCGTCGAGTTGACATTTCGCAACGGCAAACTCAAGGTCTTCAAGGACCTCCAATTCGGCGTTGAGACCGGTGATCCGCGGACATGGACGAGCTTCGACGATGTCTGGAAGGCATTCTGCGCACAGGCCAAGCATCTGGCCCGGCATGCACTGATCCAGCAACACATCGCCTATCAGATCAAGCCGGAGTACTTCGCCGCGCCGGCAACGTCCATGCTTCACGACTTGGCGATGACCGAGTGTCGCGACCTGCACACGCACGGCGAGTACTTCCCGGGCTCCATCGACCACGGCACCTTTGAGGCGATCGGCAAAGGCACTGCGATCGACAGCCTAGCGGCAGTCAAGCACCTCATCTTCGACACCAAGAGGCTAACCTGGGACCAACTCTTGACGGCGATTGAGGTCGACTGGAAGGGCCACGAAGCCATTCGACAGATGTGCCTCAACGCACCCAAATATGGCAACGGGATTGAATGGGTGGACGCCATTGCCTTTGACATCGAGAGTTTCGTGTTGGACTTCCTGCATCAGCATCCTAAGCCCCACGATCAAGCCTTTCTGCTGCGTCAGATCCCGATCACGTTCCATGTTCCGATGGGAAAAGTTACGTGGGCCACACCTAACGGAAGAATGGCCAGCGAGTATCTTTCCGAAGGAATCTCCGCTTCGCACGGCATGGATGTGAAGGGGCCGACGGTGTCGCTCGCTTCCATGGCTCGGGGCCGAAATCTAAGCTATCGGGAAAAGGCGGGCGACCTGATCAATATGAAGTTCAGCCCGCCCACCGTGGCCGGAGAGCCGGGCACGCGACGCCTGATGCAGATCATTCGCACTTGGTGCCAGCTGAAACACTGGCACATTCAGTTCAACATTCTCAACCGAGAAACGCTGTTGGCGGCGCAAAAGGAGCCGGAAAAGTTTCGGAACCTGATCGTGCGCATTGCGGGTTACTCGGCGTACTTCGTGGACCTGTCGCCGACGCAGCAGGCGGAGATCATCGCGCGAACTGAAGAACAAATGGGATAGCGATACGAAGGTTGACTCGTCCTCCAGCACGAACTCTGAAATATATCCAGATCCGAAGGAAGCCAGCATGGAACTTAAAGGCAAAACCGCCATCATCACCGGGTCGGCCCGTGGCATCGGCGAAGGCATCGCGATGGTGCTCGCGCGCGAAGGGGCGAATGTCGTCATCAATTCCCGCAAGTTAGAAGAGTGCGCGGATGTGGTGAAGAAGATCACGGCCGCAGGTGGTCGGGCGATCGGGATCGGTGCTGACGTCAGCAAGAAAGACGAAGTCGCCGCAATGGCGGCCGAGACCGTCAAGCAGTTCGGGGCCATCGACATCTTGGTGAACAACGCCGGGATCGAAAGCCATCCTGTACTGACGATGGAGCTTGAAGAGGAGTCTTGGGACCGCGTCTTGAACGTGAACCTCAAGGGCTCTTTTCTTTGTTGTCAGGCGGTGATCCCCCAGATGATGAAGCAGAACAAGGGTCGGATCATCAACATCGGCTCGACGGCATCCATCCGCATCGCGTTCTTCGGGAGCGTGGAATACACCGCATCCAAATACGGCCAAGCAGGCCTCGCGCAGCATTTGGCGTGGGAACTTGCGGATTCCAATATCACTGTCAACACGGTCTGTCCGGGTAGTGTGCAAACGCCGTTGATGGAAGCGGGCACGACGCCTGAGTACCGGGCAATGACGGTCAAGAGACTGATTCCGCTGGGGCGCTTTACCAAGATCGAAGAGATCGGCGAGACCGTGAGCTTTCTCGCGAGCGATCGCGCGGCCATGATCACCGGCCAGATGCTCGCCGTAGACGGCGGGGCTCTTACCGGTTTCGGAGAGGATCTACGGGGCACCGTCCGCCAGCGAATGGCGGACTTCAAGAGCAGCGGTAAGTAGTGACATTTCCGGCGGACTAAAGAAGCATTCGCCGGCGTGCCCGCGGCATAACGCCTGAAGGACTAGACGGAACTATGCAATCGTCGCGTCGCATTGCGATCAACATCGGTGGCGGCTTCGTGCCCGGTCTGAACGCCGTAATCACTGGTGCGGTCCTCGCCGCCGACGAACTGGGCTGGGAGGTCGTCGGCATTCGAGACGGATTCGATGGCCTGTTGTTCCCCGATCGGTATCCCGACGGCGGTCTAGTGAAGCTGACGCGTGAGATGGTTGAGCACTTCGCCGGCACCGGCGGATCGATCTTGGGGACCGCAGCCCATACCGATCCGTTTCACGTACGCATCGTCAACTCAGATAACGCGGTCGAAGAAGTCGATCGCTCCGATGAGCTGCTGGGAAAACTTCGCGAGCAAGGTATCGACGGAGTGATCTCCGTCTGCGGCATGCGAGCCTTGAGCATCTTGTTCAAGCTGCATCGCAAAGGCCTGAAAACCATCTGCGTACCGAAGTCGGTCGAAAACGACATCGCGGTCACGCAACTCTCCTTCGGCTTTAATAGCGCGCTGGGCTTTGCTACCGAGATCCTCGATCGCATCCGTCTGGCATCCGAATCCGCGCAAAGAATCGGCGTAGTGGAAGTCTTGGGCGAGCACACGGGTTGGTTGGCGTTGCAGGGAGGCATGGCCGTCTGCGCCGATGCCGTATTGATTCCCGAAATCCCCTACGACTTGACGAAGGTTGCCGCGAAGTTGCGCGCCCGGATGCAGGGAGGACGGAGGTCTGCTCTGGTCGTCGTCGCCGAGGGCGCCGTTCCAGCGGCATCCTTGCCGTCTGAGACGAAGTCGATCGATTCGATGAAGGCCTCGCTTTCTCCGGGCGCCACGGGTCATGCAGGCGCTCATGTGATTGACCGCTCGGGGCACGTGGCGACGTCGGTGGCGCTGCAACTTCAACGGCTCACCGACCATGAGACCTACCCGCTCGTGCTAGGCGACTTGGTAAAAGGAGGTCCGCCGACCGCAGTCGATCGGCAATTGGGACTAAGCTACGGAGCAGGCGCCGTGCGTGGCCTCCACGCCGATCAAAGCGGCGTCATGGTGACGTTCCAGCCGCCGGACCTGAAGTTCGTGCCGCTAGCCGAGGCGATCAACAAGGTCCGGACCGTTCCTGCGGACAGCGTGTTCATGCAGGTTGCACGCTCGCTTGGAATTTGTTTCGGAGACGAGGTGGCGCCATGAGTCAGGAAGTTCCCAAAGGCGTCGTTCTGAACATCCAGCACTTCTGTACCAACGACGGCCCTGGGATTCGCACGAATGTGTTTCTCAAAGGCTGTTCGCTACGCTGCAAGTGGTGCAGCAATCCGGAGAGCATCCATCCGAAACCGGAATTGGCGTATGACCTCAGAAAGTGCATCGGTGAAAAAGAATGCGGCTTGTGCTTGAAGGAGTGCCCCGAGTCGGCGATCTCGGTCATGCCGTCTGACGGCAAAGTACGGATCGATTGGGATCTGTGCACGAACTGCGGCAAATGTGTGCCCGTTTGTCCGCCGAATGCGCTCTACCTGTTCGGCCAGGCGATGACCGTGGACGAGGTTCTCGCCGAGGTCGAACAAGACGGCAGTTTTTATCGTGAGTCCGGCGGAGGCATCACGCTGTCCGGCGGCGAGTGCGTGTTGCAATGCGACTTCAGCGCCGCACTGTTGGAAGAGGCGCACCATCGCGGCATCAATACGGCGATCGAAACGGCGGGAAACTACCCCTGGTCTTTCATGGAAAAAGTTCTACCGCACGTCGATACGGTCCTGCACGATCACAAGCTGACCGATCCCGTCCGGCACAAGAAGTGGTGCGGCGCGGATAACTCCCGCATCCTGGCCAATTTCAAGCGGGCCTATGAGGCGTATCCCGACAAGACGTTCATCGCCCGTACGCCGGTGATCCCCGGCGTGAACGATGACGAGGAGCACATCCGCGCGGTACTGGCGTTTATCCGCCCGTACCCGAACGTGGTGAAGTACGAGCTGTTGCCGTACCACCGCTACGGAGAGACGAAGTACGGATTCCTCGGGCGCGTCTACGACCTCGATGACTTCAACAGTCTCGACCCCGCGACTCTACAACGACTGCAGGCCATCATCGACGAGTCGTTCGGCACCACCAAGACGTAGGTCGGCCGGCTCGCCGTCGGCGCGTAGGAAGTGAGAGACGGTCGAATGAAAGCTCACAACTCTCGAATCAAGGAACTCTCGAAATGAAAGCCGTCACCGTCGAACCCAACAAAATAGGAACGGCCCGGCTGGAGGATGTTCCTGAGCCTGATCCTCGCAACGGCAGCGTGCTGGTGGAAGCCATCGCCGTCGGAGTATGCGGGACCGATGCTGAGATCGTGGAAGGCAAGTACGGCTGGGCTCCCCCGGGAAAGACTCGACTTGTGCTGGGGCACGAATCGCTCGGCCGGGTGCTGGAGCCGGGTGGCAGCGCGCTCAAGCAAGGGGATCTCGTAGTCGGCATCGTGCGGCGCCCTGACGGAGTTCCCTGCCCGAACTGTGCAGTCGGCGAGTGGGACATGTGCACCAACGGCCTGTACACGGAGCGCGGCATCAAGGAGATCGACGGCTTCATGTCGGAACGCTGGCGGATCGAGCCCGAGTACGCGATGAAGGTCGATTCATCCCTCGGGCTGCTCGGTGTTTTGATCGAGCCGACCACGGTAGTCACGAAAGCGGTGGAGCAGGTCATCGCGGTCGGTCAGCGTGCCTTTTGGGAGCCACGGACCGTGCTTGTTACCGGCGCGGGCCCGATCGGCCTGCTCGCCGCATTGATCGCCAAGCAACGGGGGATGGAGGTTCACGTTCTCGACCGAGTCGAGACGGGCTCAAAGCCGGAATTGGTCCGCGCCCTGGGTGCAACGTATCACACCGGAACCGTCGCCGACTTGGGATTTGCGCCGGACGTCATCATCGAATGCACGGGTGTCGGGCAGGTGATCAATCACGCGATCCGAGGAGTCGGCGCGGGAGGCATCGTCTGCCTGACGGGGGTCGGCGCCGGTGGTTCGACCGTTGGGCCGCCCGTGGCTGATGTCGCGGCGGCCGCGGTGTTGAAGAACAATGTCGTCGTCGGCAGTGTCAACGCGAACAAGCGGCACTGGTACAAGGCGGGTGAAGTCTTGGCTCGTGCGGATCGCACCTGGTTGGAACGCCTCATCACCCGTCGCGAGAAGCCGGAAGATTTCAAAAAGGCACTGCAGCGGAGTCCCGACGACATCAAGGTCGTCATTCAATTTTCGGAGGTCTGATGGCAGAATCAAACAGCCGGAAAATCCCTTGGAGCCTTTTCGTCTCGGAACTGATCGGGACGGCACTGCTCGTCCTGGTCGGCCTCTCGCTGGTCATCCTGATGTTTGGATCCGGCACTCCGATGGCGCGGTTGATCCCCAGCGAGAGCTTGCGAAGCCTGATCACGGGTTTTCTCTTCGGCACGACCGGGGCCACGATCGCGTTGTCGCCTGTCGGGAAGGTTAGCGGAGCGCATATCAATCCGGCAGTCACGGTCGCCTTCCGATTGATGGGGAAGCTCGACTTTCGCACTACGCTCGTCTATATCGTCGCCCAACTGGTCGGCGCCGTGATGGGCTCGTTGCCGCTCCTCTTGTGGGGCTCGATGGGATCGAGCGTGGACTTCGGCGCGACCTTGCCGGGTTCCGGCTATTCTCTCTCGACGGTCATTTTGGGCGAAGTTGTCACGACCTTTACGATGGTCGCTCTGCTCGCCGTTTTTCTGAGCTTCCGGAGCATCCGCCCCTTCACACCTGCGATCTTCCCGCCACTCTACGCGATCATGGTTTGGATTGAGTCGCCGATCTCGGGAACCAGCACTAACCCTGCGCGCAGCTTCGGCCCGTCAGTTATCTCCGGGCAATGGGAGGGGTGGTGGATCTACTGGATCGGGCCGATGGCTGGAATGCTCTTAGCCGTGCTCGCTTGTAGTTACCTGGCAAAGCGCATTGAAGTCGCCAAACTGTATTATTTCGACAGCGACCATGACCGCCTGTTTCGCCGGATGGCCGCGCAGCGTCATAAAGAGCGCGAACCCTCGCCCTCTTCATGATCAATAAGCTAATTTCGCGTGAGCTGGAAGTGACGGAGCGCGTCACCCGCGACTTTCCGGCGGTGGCTCCTGAATTCGCCCGCCTTCGCTTGTTGGCCTAAGGTCCAATGTCCACTCCTCGTCTGACTGGCTATTTTCTCATTCATGAGCAAAGCTCGACCTCTCATTGCCGTCGTCGATGACGAGAAATCGGTGCGCATCGCCGTCGAGAGGCTGTTGCGCTCGGCCAACTTCGATGTGGAGACATTTCCTTCCGGTATCGAGCTTCTCGAAGCGTTGAAAACCCATCGACCGGCCTGTGTCGTTCTGGACCTGCACATGCCGCACATGGACGGCTTCACCGTACAGACGCGATTAACGGAGGCGAGCATCCGATTGCCGATGGTCGTCATCACCGGGCACGATGCCACCGAAACTCGAGAACGCGCGCTGGCCGGTGGCGCCTCGGCGTACCTTCGCAAACCGATGGATGACCAGACGTTGCTGGAGGCCATCGCCAACGCCATAGCACAGCCATCGGTGACAAGCGGGACTGATTTAGGCGAACTCCGCGCAAGAGAGGCATCATGAACGTAGGGAAACAACAACCGGAAACTGGGCCATGGAATGATCCCGCGCTAGCCACACTACGCGATTGGGATCCTGTCTGGGCAGATCAGTGTCTGCAGATGTCTGCAAACCCGTGGACGAGCGGCGTACTGCCGCGTAAAGACATCGAACTTATCAGCATTGCGGTGAATGCCGCCTGCACGAACTTGAACGCGGACGGAACTCGTCGCCACATCCGCGGGGCACTCGAAGCCGGCGCGACCCGCGAAGAGATCATGATGATTCTCAAGGTCGCGTCTCTTCTGTCGATCCATTCGGCCAGCTTGGGTGCTCCCCTGCTGCTGGAAGAAGTGAAGGCAGCCGGTGTGCAGGCGATGCCGAAGGAACCGACGACGACGCCGGTCTGCGACAAGATGAAAGCCGCGGGTCAATGGAATGCGGCCTGGGACTCGTTCTTCGAGTTGGATCCGGTCTGGACGGAAGCGATCATCGCCGCGAGCTTACCGGTTTACATCAGCGGCGTTCTTTCGCCGAAGCTCGCGGAGCTAGTGAGCATAGCCGTCGATGCGTCGATCACTCATATGTACGCGCCCGGAACACGCCGCCACATCAAGGCGGCCCTCCAGCTCGGCGCGACGATGGAAGAGATCATGGAAGTGCTGAAGGTCTGTGTGGCGCAGGGTATCCAAGCGAGCAATCTCGGCATACCGATTCTGGCGGAAGAATTGAATAGCTTCCAAAGCCGCGTAGGCTAGTCTTGTGAGGCGGCCGGGCTGAGTGGGCGGCGCGATATTGCGAATCTCGCGTCGCCGCGATTTCGGCCGCGGTGGAACTGAGTGAGCCGATCGCACATGAGGTCGTTTGATTGTTCTTGATCGCGAAGTGCTTGCAACTGAACCGGTACGTTCGATTGAAATACACCAGGCGGGAAACACCATGACTAAAGAACACGAGCGGTTGGATGAAGCACGGCAACCGAGTCAGCCATGGAAGAAGTGGGGGCCGTATCTCTCGGAGCGCCAGTGGGGCACCGTGCGCGAGGACTACAGCGAAAACGGCGACGCGTGGAACTTCTTTACCCACGATCAAGCGCGCTCTCGCGCGTACCGCTGGGGCGAGGACGGCCTGGCCGGCATCTCCGACGATCAGCAGCAACTCTGCTTCGCTCTGGCCCTGTGGAACGGCAAGGACGGAATCCTCAAGGAACGTCTGTTCGGCTTGACGAACAGCGAAGGAAACCACGGCGAGGATGTGAAGGAGTACTACTTCTACCTCGATAGCACGCCGACTCACTCGTACATGAAGTATCTGTACAAGTATCCGCACGCGGCTTTCCCTTATGCCGACCTCGTGAATACGAACCGCGGGCGCAGCCGCGAAGAGATGGAGTATGAACTTCTCGACACCGGCGTCTTCCACGACGATCGATACTTCGACGTCTTCGTAGAGTACGCCAAGGCCGGACCCGAAGACATCTTGGTGCGAATCACGGCGGCCAATCGGGGACCGGACGCGGCGGAACTGCATCTTCTTCCCACGCTGTGGTTCCGCAACGACTGGTCGCGGTGGATCGCCGAGTCGAACCGAGCTGCCGGAAAACCCAATCTCAAGCAGGTCAAGACCTCCGCAGGTTCGAGCGCGGTTGCGGGATCGCATTCGGTGCTCGGCGAGTTCACGCTCTGCTGCGAAGGCGATGCACCGCTCCTCTTCACGGAAAACGAAACCAACCACGAGCGCCTGTTTCCCGGGCAGAAGAACGAGAGTCCCCACGTCAAAGACGGCATCAACGATTGCGTAGTGCAAGGCCATCAGGGCGCGGTGAATCCCGACAAGGAAGGGACTAAGGTCGCGGCGCACTATCGGCGCAACATCGCCGCCGGTCAGTCGACGGTCATTCGCTTGCGACTATCGAAATCGTCTGCGAGCGGAACTCATGACGCGTTCGGCAAGGCGTTCGATCAGGCTTTTGCCGACCGGCTGCGCGAGGCCGATGAGTTTTACAAGTCGGTCACGCCGCCGACCGTGAGTGCCGACCAAGCCAATGTGATGCGCCAAGCACTGGCCGGCATGCTCTGGAGCAAGCAGTTCTTTTTCTTCGACGGCGACAACTGGCTGGATGAGCACAACTCCAACCCACTGCATTCCGGATACCGCAACTCCCGGAACTCCGAGTGGTTCCACATGTTGAACAAGGACATCATCTCGATGCCCGACAAGTGGGAGTATCCCTGGTACGCGGCTTGGGATTTGGCGTTCCACGCGCTGCCGCTGGCGATCGTCGACCCCAACTTCGCCAAAGAGCAGCTGAAGCTGATGCTGAAGGGAAACTACATTCATCCCAGCGGTCAGATTCCGGCCTACGAGTGGAACTTCAGCGACGTGAACCCGCCGGTGCATGCTTGGGCGACCCTGTTTCTCCATCGTACGTCACAGGCTCTCGGCGGCGAGACCGACTTAGACTTTCTCCGCGGCGCGTTCAACAAGTTGACGTTGAACTTCACCTGGTGGGTCAACCGCAAAGACCGCTTCGGCAAGAACGTCTTCGAAGGAGGGTTTCTCGGCCTCGACAACATCGGCGTCTTCGACCGCAGTGCGCCGCTCCCGACCGGCGGGCACCTTGAGCAGGCCGACGGCACGGCTTGGATGGCGCTGTTCAGCCAGAACATGACGGAGCTCGCCGTCGAGCTCGCGGCGCACGATCCGATCTACGAGGACATGGTCCAGAAGTTCGTGGAACAGTTCTACTACATTGCCGCGGCCATCAACCGTTCGGGACAGGAGGGGATGTGGGACGAAGAAGACGGCTTTTACTACGACATCCTGCGACTCCCCGACGGTAGTGCAACGCGGCTCAAGGTCCGTTCCCTGGTAGGGCTGCTGCCGTTGTGTGCGACGACGGTCATCGAGCCGTGGCAGCGAGAACGCATTCCCCGGGCGATGGCCGGCCTCTTAGAGCGGCTGCGCCGGATCCCGGAACTCGGCAACACGTTGCACCCCGTCGGCCCGGACCATTTCGGCGTCAACGATCGCGGATTACTCGCCGTGCTCAATCCCGAGCGGCTTCGTCGGGTCCTCACGAAGATGCTCGACGAAAACGAGTTCTTCGGTCCCCACGGCATCCGCTCGATCTCGAAGTTTCACGAGCAGCATCCCTACATCTATTACCTGGATGGTCAAGAGTATCGGGTGGACTACTTGCCGGCCGAGTCGAACACGGGCATGTTCGGCGGGAACTCCAATTGGCGCGGCCCGGTCTGGATGCCGGTGAACGCGATGATCATCCGAGCCTTGCTGCAGTACTACTTGTACTACGGCGACAACTTTAAGATCGAATGCCCGACGGGCTCCGGCAACCTGATGAACCTCTTCGAGGTGAGCAAGGAACTCGCCGACCGGCTCACGCGAATCTTCCTGCGCGACGAGAGCGGCCGGCGTCCAGTTTACGGCGGCACGGAGAAATTCCAGTCCGATCCCCACTGGCGCGATCATCTGCAGTTCTTCGAGTACTTCCACGGCGACAACGGCGCGGGGCTGGGGGCCAGCCATCAGACCGGCTGGACCGGGCTCGTGGCGAAGTTCATCGAGCTCTTCGGCTCTTTGGATGCGAAACAGGGCCTGGAAATGGGCAAGATGTCGGCGTTCCGCAAAGAGGGAGGGAAGCGCTGACATGGCTGAGCCACGCTATCCCTCCGTTTATCAAATCAACACCCGAGTGTGGCTGACCGAACTATCCCGAGTTCTGGGCAGGCCGGCCACATTGGACGACGTCCCGGACGCCGAGTTGGATCGCCTCTCCAAGTTGGGGTTCGATTGGATTTGGTTTTTGAGTGTCTGGCAAACAGGCCCGGGTGCGCAGCAAGTCTCACGAAACAATCCCGAATGGTGTCGTGAGTTTCATGAGACGCTCCCGGACCTTTGCGAAGCCGACATCGCCGGCTCGGGCTTCGCGATCACCGGCTACACGGTGCATCAGGGCCTCGGCGGGGACGCGGCTTTGGCTCTCCTCCGTGAGCGGCTCCGACACCGCGGCCTGAAGCTCATGCTCGACTTCGTCCCCAATCACATGGGACTCGGCCATCCGTGGGTCGAAGATCACCCGGAGTATTTCGTGCCGGGTACGGAAGCCGATTTGGCTCACGCACCTCAGAATTACACGCGCGTCGAACGTACGAGCGGCGATCAGATCCTCGCCTACGGTCGTGATCCGTATTTCTCCGGCTGGCCCGATACGTTGCAGCTCAACTACGCCGATCCGGCACTGCATGAAGCGATGATCGGGGAACTGCTAAGGATCTCAGGTCAGTGCGACGGCGTGCGTTGCGACATGGCGATGCTCGTGTTGCCGGAGGTCTTCGAGCGAACGTGGGGAAAGGGCGCCCCGCTGTTCTGGCCGGCGGCGACCGGCCGTGTGCGCGAGCGCGCCGCCGACTTCGTCTTCATGGCCGAAGTCTACTGGGATATGGAGTGGACGCTCCAGCAACAAGGCTTCGACTACGCATACGACAAGCGGCTCTACGATCGCCTTCGCGAACACCATGCCCGGCCGGTGCGCGAGCACTTTCACGCGGGACTCGATTATCAAGACAAGCTGGCGCGGTTTCTGGAGAATCATGACGAGCCGCGGGCCGCCGCGACGTTCTCGACGGAGGTCCATCTGGCCGCGGCGGTCCTCACGTTTCTCTCTCCTGGGTTGCGCTTCTTTCATCAGGGGCAATTCGATGGTCGCTTGAAACGGATCTCACCGCATTTGGTTCGCGGACCCGACGAGCCCAAGAACGAAGTATTGGCGGCGTTTTACGATCGGCTGCTCGCCGTTCTGCGACGACCGATCGTGCGCAACGGCCGCTGGCAATCGCTCGAATGCGCGCCGGCTTGGGAAGGGAACGGAACCAACGATTGCTTCGTAGCTTTCAGTTGGCAAGATACCGACGGCACTCGGCTCTTGATCGTGGTGAACTATTCCGACCATCAAAGCCAATGTCACGTGCGGCTCCCGTTCGACGACTTGGGAGACGACCCCTGGCTTCTGGAAAACCAACTCGGTGCGGAAGAATACGCTTGGAACGGAAAGGATCTACGAGGGAATGGGCTGTTTCTGGATGAAGGCCCTTGGAAGACTTCCGTTTTCGCTCTGACGAAACAAGTCCCACGGTAATGCGACGTGCATCGTCGGCCTGGCGGCGCGCTGGGCAAGTGAATTGGTTTTTGGGACGGAACAAGCATGGCAGCGATTGAGCCGCGTTTTGCTTCGCCTCCTCATAGATCGGTGGCGCTCAGCGGCGTGCTCTTTGCCGCGCTCTACATCGTGAGCTTGGTTCTCATTCGACTGGCCGTTCCGGCCGATCCCAACGATCCCGGAGTCTGGCTCACCGACGAAAAGTTTCGCGATTGGATTCGCCTAGCATTGAATCTAGTTCCCTTCGCGGGCCTCGCGTTCCTTTGGTTCATGGCGGTGCTGCGCAATCGCATCGGCTTGCTGGAAGACCGGTTCTTTGCGACGGTGTTTCTCGGTAGCGGCCTGTTGTTCGTGGCGATGCTGTTCACGACCGCGGCCGTTGCCCGAGGAGTGCTGGATGCGTTCGGGGCCGACATCAGCCTACCGAGTCGCATCGATGCCTATCGAGTCGCGCGAGGGATGGCGTATGCGCTGATGCACACGTTCGGGCTGAGAATGGCCGCGGTGTTTATGTTCGTGACCTCCACAATCGGATTCCGTACGGACGTGTTGTCCCGCTGGGTAGCGTACGTAGGCTTCGGCTGCGGGATCGTCCTGTTGCTGGTCGCCACGGATTTTCCCTGGATTGCGCTGGTCTTTCCCGGTTGGGTACTCCTGGTGAGCATCCACATCCTTGTCACTGACGCTGCTCACGCGTCGCGCTAAGGATCTCGGTTTTCTTAGGCCCCTGCGTGAAGCCTAGTTCGACGATTTGCCGTCGGCGTCGAAGATCGCCGTTCGATCAAACCCCGATTCAACCGATTCCCGCCCGAGATCGGCACGAGGAGCCGTGGGGTCAGGCGGTGTTGCCTCTGGATTACTAGGGCGATCGCCGTCTTTCGTGTTTCGGACTACTTCCGTCGGCTTGTGCGGCGACTGCCCTCGTTCGTGGCGACTCCACCATTCCTCCGCGTCGTTAAGCGACCAACTCCGCGTCACGCGGTCGAGCATCGTCGCCAAGTCTCTCGCGGTTTGAGGACGCTTGGCCCGACTCTTTTCCAAGCAAGCCAAGATCGCATGTTCCAGCTCGGCCGAAATCGGTTTTCCTAACCGTTGCGACGGCGCGTTCGGAATCGCGGTGAGGTGCTGTTGGCACAGTTCGCCGAGCGTGCGAGCGTTGAAGACCGTCTCGCCGGTGAGCAGGAAATAGCCCACGGCTCCGACGGCATAGAGGTCGCTGCAGGCATCGACCGATTCCGGAGTCTGAATCGACTCGGGCGACATATACAGCGGCGTTCCGGAGAGTTCATTGCCCGACGAGCGGTCCGCGTTCTTGTCGTCCATGGCTTTGACTAAGCCGAAATCTAGGACCTTCACGACGTCGGGCTCGGCGCCGCGACGATTGAGCATGATGTTGGCCGGCTTGATGTCGCGATGCACGAGGCCCGACGAGTGGGCTTCATAGAGCGAAGCGCAAATCTGCCGCAGGATGCTCGCCACGCGCCCCTCGGATTGCGGACCGTATTGCTCGACCAGCGTCTGCAAGTTCAGCCCGTCCAGGTACTCCATCGCGTAATAGAATACCCCCTCCGGTGTCCGGCCGTAATCGTAGATCGCCACGGTATGCGGATTGTTGAGCTTGCAGGTAATCTGCACTTCGCGCTCGAACCGTTGAATCGAGGCTTCGTTGACGCGCTCGATGTTCAGCATCTTGATGGCGGTGGGCCGGCGAAGCATGGCGTGCTGGCCTTTGTAGACCTCGCCCATCGCACCGGCGCCGATCTTTTCCAGCAGTCGGTACTGCCCGATTTGCTTGGCCTCGATCTCGGCCCGGCGAGCTTGTCGCTGCAAGCGAGCGACGATCAGTGTGAACACGAAGATCGCGACGGCGCCGATTCCGAGCAATGCGTACAGCACGTAAAACGTCCGCTGGAGAATTGTGAGCGGTCGATAGGCTTCGGCATAGTCGATCTCAGTGATGATCCCCAACCGATATTCGGGCAGCCACGTCCAGGCGCCGACCGAAAGCAAACCACGATAGTCGCGGTAGCCTTCCATGTTGACTCCGGTCGAACCGCTGACGGCCGCCGCGCAGATCGCGGTCAGCGGCAATTCACGACGTCGGACT
Organism: Planctomycetia bacterium; assembly: GCA_021413845.1. Lineage (NCBI taxonomy): Bacteria > Pseudomonadati > Planctomycetota > Planctomycetia > Planctomycetia bacterium. The sequence goes on from JAIOPP010000044.1 coordinate 17,087, forward strand.
CCCGGTCGGAAACCTTCGAGGGTGTTGCCGCCGGGATCGCGCACTTGAATCTTCAAGATCGAAACCGCCGTATCGTCGTCGGGAAGCAGTCCGAGCAAGATCAACGACTCATCGAATCGGCTATTGGATACCATCAGACCGTCTTGGTTCACGGCATACGTTTCGCCCGTCTCGCCGATGCGTCCCAATTGCAGAATGTCGGTGAATTCTTCCTCCGGACGGATCCGTAAGGCCAAGACGGCGACGACCTGGAGGTTTTCGTCGAGCACCGGCGCGCAGGCGAACATCGTCGGCGTTCCAGTCTGCATCCGGCCGTGTCGATCTTTGACGACTCCGGCGCTCGGATAGGGAGCCGACACGGTCGGCTTGCCATCGAGCGTTCTTGTTAAGAAGTTCTCGTATTGCGGGATGATCTGCCCGATCGACTCCGGAGCGCTCGCCGCGACGACTCGCAACTGCTTGTCGGCCACGACATAGCCGATGAAATCGTGGGCCGACATACTCGGCTCCAGTTCTTTTCCCAATCGAGCGTGTAGCTCCGCCGCGTCCGGAGCGTTTCCTGCGACGGCCGGATCGTGTTTGAGCTGCGAGCGGTTCGTAGCCGTCAGCAGTTGCGCCACCATCCGGCGGATCTCTTGATCGTTGGCCAACGTGAGCGCGCTCGACTCCTGCACCTTGAACCACTTTTCGAGCATCGCTCGCTCGACGTTCAGCAGCGTCGAGAGTTGCGATTGCAGATTCCGCTCCATCGTCTCCCGGATCGAACGATTAACGACGTAGCCGACGATCGCCAACAGCACCACGGCGATGATCGGCCAAATCCAGAGTTGCTTCTTGAGCAACAGACCCGTGCGCGAAATGGTCCGCCCGATCGACGTTTGACCGAACGTCATATGAGCTTGCGCACCATCACGACCATTGCGCGACCGGGCGAAAAGCGTCGAAAGCGGATTCCACATGAGATGCGAGTGCCCGAATGAATCGGACATCTCCTAGAAGGCGTTGTCGGAAAAGAACGGGTTAGTTCGATGCTAGCCTCGGCAGATCCCGAAACGCAAGCAATCAAGTTTATTGTCGCAGGATTAACTCTCAAAGGCTCGAAGGACGCACCTAGTCCTAAACCGGGCGGTTTCGCATACGATCCTAAGGCTTCGACGCTCCGAGCTTGTGATCGAGTTCGATCATGGGCTGCTGGCTGACTTGCAGCGATCCCGCGATTGCGCGATCCAAGTCGGCGATCAGGCCGATGACGATGGAGAACGCCAGCGCCAACGACAGACTGATCGCGAGATCGCGCGTTCCGCTGAGCCCGAACTGATAACCCACGCCGGCCATCGAGAGGACCGAAACGATATACAGAGCCAGCCAAATGACGTCGGGAATATGATACTGCCCGACGACCACCCGCTTCGTATGGAAGTCGATGACCCCGTTCAGTGAATCGACGAACAACGAGTGCATTTCCGAGCTGCTGTCCTTTTTCGCCACGAGAACCGCCTGCCCCCATAGTTCGTCCAACAGTTCAGATGAGCGCGAGATCGCCTGCGGCAGCGTCTGCGGCTGCTTCAACGCATTTGCACGCAGGTGAACATACTCGCGTAGAAGTTCTCGAATTCGCGTGCGCTCGGACTCCGGAACCAACTCCGCTCGCAAGTAACAAGTGCCGATCGCATTCACTTCGTCGAGTAGCAACTCACGCCGTGTTTCAAAGCGCGAGGCGGCCATCTCGAACGTGAATGCCAGGAGAAAAGCGAGCAAGCCGAGAGTGCCGCCGATCACCGAACCGATCGGCGCGTCGCTAGTGTGGTCTGATGCTTGCTTGCGAAACAAAGCGAGCCGGTAGCCCGCCTCGATCGCTGCGAGCACGAGCAGCACTGTGCCCACGAAGAGCGCCCACAGCGGCAAAATCTCGATCACGGATTGGGCGGGCATAGCGGTCTCGAAAACGAAGTGCTTCAGTGCGTCTATTCCGACTCGCCTTCGCTGATCGCCGCAACTCGCCCCGTCTGCACGGCTTCGACGAGTGCCGCGTGGTCGCGTTCCGTTTGGTCGCCGTAGGCTTCGGCGAAATCAGTTAGAGCCGTAGCGAAGATGTCGGACTTGCCGATATAGCCGGCGATCTTGGCGATGTCGCCGGAGCGGGCATGCGCGCGTGCCAACAACACCCCGCAGACCCAGCCCCAGAACTCGAACGGCTCGCCGGTCAGCCATTCGGTCGGCATCGAGGCCTTGAAGTTCTTCATCTGCCGCACGAAGTAGTGTCGGCCTTCGATCGTCGTGTGGCCCAAGAGCGGATCACCGAGCGATTGCAGTCCGCGCTGCGACGCAACGACGCGTCGTCCTTCGTGCTCGATGCGATATGCAACCGGTGGGAGATAGGGGGCCAGGGCCGGGGCGACCGCTTGCTTCACTTGGAGGAACAACGGATCGGTGTCACCGTTGCCGAACAACAAGACGAGATAGGCACGCAGTCCGACGCTGCCGACACCGACCACGCGATGACACACGTCGGCCACGGAGTAGCGCTGTAGCATGATCCGGTATTCCGGAGCGAGCGTTTCGCCGTAGTCGACCAAGGAGGCGATGACTTGCTGCCGAGTGGAATCGTCCAACTTGGTGAGAATCGGCGCGTCTTCGACGAACCGCCAACGACCGTCTTCCTGTCGCTGCGCAACTTTCTTCAATAGTGAGTCGTTGTGCGTCCGCCGCGCTTTCGCCAGGACCTTCTTAACGACCGCTTGAAACTTGCCGCCGATCTTGATTCCAACCTGCTCCAGGTCCTCTCGGTGTCGCTCTAATTCGGCGTAGGCGAAGAGGGACCATGTTTCCAGCACGCCGAGATGCATCAGCCGCTGGGAGTTCCGCGCGTAGCCGTCGACGCAACGTATCACGGCTGAGCGTCGCTCTTCTGCATCGAGGCCGTTGTCTCGACCGGCCACATTCACGCTGGCGACCAGCCGCTTCAAATCCCATTCCCATGGCCCGACAGTCGCCTCGTCGAAGTCGTTGATGTCGATGACGACGTCGCGTTGCGGGGTACCGTAGAGTCCGAAATTGTTGATGTGTGCGTCGCCGTCGAGCATCACTTGCGGCCCGCTGATGGGAGTGCGCGCCAGGTCGCCCGCCATGACCGCACATGCTCCGCGCAAGAACGCAAACGGAGACGCCGCCATCCGTCCCATACGCAATGGGACCAAGGCTTCGTCTCGCCCCACATTGGCCGTTACCAACGTCGCTACCGGGTCCGCGCGATCGGCGGGAGGCGTCCAAGCGGCGTGGTCTTCGCGCGGCGTCCGCAAGCGTAAGGCTTTGCCTTGCTGGTAGCGACTTTCCGAAGAGTCCAACGAACGGGCGGGATCGAACGGAGCCGTCGTCTGCCAGAATTCGCGCTGTCCATCCATGTTGTGCATCCTGGTACGTTCAATTGGTGCTAGATCGGAGGATGCTTCGGCAATGGCCGTGCCTCACTTGATTTTGCTCCTCGCCAAGGGGATTCGCCAATTTATTGCCGATATTCTGTCGCGATTTGCGAGGTACTGCACCGAACCGCCTGAACAATCGCAATAGTCCCACCCTCCGACTCTGATTCGTTCGGGGTCGTCGATGGAAAAGCCCAACCGATCGAAATCCCGCCGATGCCGGCTTTCACGACGGGATCTGGTTTCCGATTCGCCGAGGTATCCGAGGTCCACCGGCGCCATCACACCAGTTCGTGGATCAACTGCCTCTGGTCGAGCAGATATTGTTCGCGGCCGTTGGGGTCGGTGAGCGTGACCGCGTTTGCGTCGATTCCCAACTGGTGATAAACGGTGTGGAAGATGTGCTGGAGGTGGATCGGGCGATCCTTCGGGATTTCGCCGAGCCGATTCGTGCTGCCGATCACTTGGCCGTGCCGCATGCCTCCGCCGGCGAGGAAGCAGAACGCGGCTTGAGGCCAGTGGTCGCGACCTCCTAGGGACTTGCTGATTCTCGGCGTGCGGCCGAATTCGCCGGACACCATGACGATCACGTCGTCTAGTTCACCCCGGTTGTGGAGGTCTTCGATCAGTGTCGACAGCGCCTGATCCAGTCGCGGCAACTGCGAGCGCATCGAATTGAATAGGTCGTTGTGCGAATCCCAGGTGCCCCAGCTCAGCGACACGCTCCTCACGCCGGCCCCGATCAACCGCCGCGCCGTCGGGAACAGGCTCACATCGTGGTCGCCGCCGCGCCGGTCGCCGACGCCGTATCGCTCCAGCAGTCGCGGATCCTCTTGTTGGAAGTCGAGCGCGTCGGCCAATTTGCTCGAGGTGACGATCCCCACGGCCCGCTCGGTAAAACTGTCGATGGCCTCCATCATCCGATACGAATCCACGTCGCGCTGCATCCGGTCGAGCCCGTTCAGCAGCGTCCTCCGATCTTCCAACCGGGAGAGGGGCACCGCCCGATTGAGCTTCAAGTTGGAACGCCCCGGTCCATCCGGTCGAAAAGGGGCGTGGATCGGGCCGAGGAAACCGGCGCTCGCCCATTTTCCGAGTTCGACGGCCGTTGGCGCAGTTCCGTGCTCCGTCGTCTGGGTCGGGCCGTCGAGTTTCGACAGCACGGCTCCCAACCCCGGCCGCCCCCCCACCGAACGCAACGAATTCTCCGGCCAGCCGGAATCGGTCTGCGAAGCGGCGTGCTCGTTGTTCATACCGGTCACGGACCGGATCACGCTGAACTTATCGGCGATCTTTGCCAGACGCGGCAGCAGTTCGCAGAACTCGAAGCCGGGCACGTTCGAGGCGATCGGGCTGAATTCGCCGCGATATTCGAGCGGAGCGTCCGGCTTCATGTCGAACATGTCCATGTGCGTCGGACCGCCCGGCAGCCAGATGTTGATGATCGACTTGCCCGTCGGCCGCGCGCCGGCTTTCGACTCGGCGTGGAGAAGTTCGGGCAACGACAACCCCGCCGCTCCCAACCCGCCGATTTTCAAAAAATCGCGCCGGGACACGCCGTCACGAAGACTCTGCCGTCCGCCGTGGATCGTCAACATTCAAACGCTCTCGCTGAATTTTTTTCGTTTCCGAGTCAACGCTGCGTCCAAAATATCAAGTTTGGCAGACTAATCAACGTACGTTGATTCATGCTCTTGAGCGGGGTGCCTATCGTGTTAGCCGACGCATGCCGTTTCAGACGGTCGCAATTCCGTTAATTTCCTGCCCCTGCCTCCGGTAATGCGCACCGTCCTTCGACTGGGATTTACTCGTGTATTGCTTTATCTTTCGATCGCATCGCGGGGGTGAATCCCCTACAGCAATCGACGGAAAGCGGCGGCAATGACAGTCGTGTTTCAATTCGTCGGCGGTTCCCTCGACCGGCAATCGGTGACCGGTGATACGGATCGTCTCGTGCAAGACATCGAGCATGCGTTCGGCTATTACAAGCAGACGAACGACGGCGAAATCGGGCAGCGCTTCATCGTGAGTCATGAGGGGGGATCGGACGCGTACGAGAGCACGAAGCGCGCGGGAAGTAGTCGCTGCCTCTACATCCGAGCGCAGTACGTTCCAACGACGGCTTAGTTGCGGTTCGGGCCCATGCAGGGACCTGGGAACGAGCCGTGAACGCGGGGTCCTAAAAGGTCGAGACGGTTATCGACCATAAGTTGGAAGGCGTGAAGGACGATACCGAAGACGTTGAACATCCCTAGAGTTTATTCCTATGAGGTGTCCGGATGCCTCACACTCAGATTGGTCCTCCGCATTGGATCTGGGAAAGACCGCCGGATCTCTTGAAATGGAAAGTCATCGAATGCGTCGAGCCCCAGGGTCCGTCGCGATACGAGCTGCGGCTCTGCTGCGGATTGCAGATTCTCAGCGTGCATAACTTCTCACGAGAGGAGCTCTGGAGCTTAGTGGACACAGCGTCCGCCGCTTTACAAAGACGCCACAAATAACCCTCGAGACTCGTCAACGACTTGACAGCATTCTGGGCGCTCTTGCGGTCGCCAAAAAGAAGGCCCTCAGTACGTCCCGAGGGAAATGCGGAAGCTCCACGCGTCAACCTCCCTTTCCACCGATCAAATCCACGGGCAGAGACGCTCGGTTCGTACTGCGATCGCGGCTGCGTTCGGTACACGCCACCGTGGCCTTTCTAATTTTCTGCGCCACGGCGTCTCCATGCCGGTCATGGGTTCGTTCGCAACCCGGATCATTGTCGAGCCGCGGTCGTCGGGCAAGGCAGTATCGACCCTTCGTGCCGACCGTCATGCTGGCGACGAGTCCGTCCCTTCGTCGCGACTTCGATCTGGGAGGATTCGCACAGGAGCTTTGCGGCATACTGCTCTCCGGCGTAATCCATCAGCATTCGCATGATTCGGAACATGATCATGACTGACCACCAAAGTGGTCGATGACCGACCGTGTTGCTTTCTTTTCCATCAGGTTCGTGTCTTTCAACGTCGGTCGCGGTAACGTAACTAGGATTGGACGACGAAGTCGTGTGTCGCGTCCTCCGACGATCGGAAAAATTTGGCGCGAGTCTTAATAGCGCATGCTGTTTGCGCGTCGCAGCCGGGCTATCATTGTCTCGGTTCGGTCTGATCCACCCCTCTCTCCGAAAGTCGGCGGCTCACCTCGACGGCGTCACGGCGTTTCGAGCAATGCGATTCAACTTTACGTAAGGATCTCGCGTGACTCCCGACAAATCCGATCGTTCGCTCGCGAATCTCGCGCTCCTGGAAAGCGAAGCGCGGACCCGAGCGATTCTCGATGCGGCGGTCGACGCGATCATCACGATCGACGAGCGCGGCACGGTCGAGTCGATGAATCCGGCTGCGGAGCGGCTCTTCGGCTATCCGTCCGCGGAGGTCATCGGCAAGAACGTCAAAATGCTGATGCCCGATCCGTATCGGGACGAGCACGACGGGTACTTGAAGAACTATCGTGACACGGGCATTAAGAAAATCATCGGCATCGGTCGCGAAGTGACCGGTCTGCGCAAAGACGGCTCCCAGTTCCCGATGCACTTGGCCGTGAGCGAACTGCACCTGGGGGAGCGGCGGATGTTCACGGGCATCGCCCGCGACATCACCGACCTCACGACGGCGGTGCGCGAACTACAGTACAGCGAGGCGCGGACTCGCGCCATTCTGAACGCGGCCGTCGATGCGATCATGACGATCGATCAGTACGGGACCGTGGAATCGATGAATCCCGCGGCCGAGAAGCTCTTCGGATATGCCACGGAGGAGGTCATCGGCAGAAACGTCAAAATGCTCATGCCCGACCCCTATCGCGGCGAGCACGACGGCTACCTTGTCAACTACCTAACGACCGGCCATAAGAAGATCATCGGCATCGGCCGTGAAGTCATCGGCCTGCGTAAAGACGGTTCGCAGTTTCCGATGCACTTGGCGGTCAGCGAATTGAAGATGGGCAACCAGCGGATGTTCACGGGCATTGCCCGCGACATCACCGACATGCGCCAAGCCATCAGCTCGCTGCAAGACAGCGAATCGCGTACGCGAGCCGTGCTCGATGCGGCGGTCGACGCCATTCTCACGATCGAGACGGACGGTCGAGTGGAATCGATGAACCCGGCTGCCGAGCGGCTGTTCGGCTACAAGTCGGCCGAGGTACTCGGCAAGAACGTGAAGATGCTGATGCCCGACCCGTACCGGACCGAGCACGACGGCTATCTCGACAATTACCTCAAGACCGGCGTGAAAAAGATCATCGGCATCGGCCGTGAAGTCATCGGCCTGCGTAAAGACGGCTCGCGCTTTCCGATGCACTTGGCGGTGAGCGAACTGGTCTTGGGAGATCGGCGGATGTTCACCGGCATCGCCCGTGACATTTCCGACGTGCGGCATGCGATCCAGCAGTTGGAAGAGAGCGAGGCCCGCACCCGCACGATCTTGGAAACGGCGGTCGACGCCATCATTACGATCGATGCCCGCGGGAGCGTCGAATCGATGAATCCCGCGGCCGAAAAGCTCTTCGGCTATCCTTCGGCGGAAGTCATCGGCAAGAACGTCAAGATGCTGATGCCGGATCCTTACCGTGACGAGCACGACGGGTATCTGCGCAACTATCTCACGACCGGGCAGAAGAAGATCATCGGCATCGGTCGCGAAGTGGTCGGGCTGCGCAAAGACGGCTCGACGTTTCCGATGGACCTCGCGGTGAGCGAAGTGAAGCTCGGGCACCGGCAACTCTTCACCGGGATCGTGCGCGACATCACGGACCGGAAGAAGACCGAGAAACAGTTGATGTTCTACGCCGATGAGATCCAAGGACGAAATCAAGAGTTGCTCCGGAGCAACCAAGAGCTCGACGAGTTCGCTTATATCGCCTCGCACGATCTCAAAGAGCCGCTCCGCGGCATCCACAACTACGCGACGTTTCTCTTGGAAGACTACCAGGAAAAGCTCAACGAAGACGGCGTCGCGAAACTGGAGACCCTCAAGCGGCTCACGCAACGGATGGATGTGCTCTTGGATTCCTTGCTGGAATTCTCGCGGGTCGGTCGCCAAGAGTTCGCGATCCGGCCGAGCAATCTTGACGAGCTCGTAGCGGAGGTCATCGATTCGCTCAAGATCGTGCTCGACGAACGAAACGTCGAGCTGCGGATTCCTCGCTCGCTCCCCGTGATCCACTGCGATCGAGTCCGGCTCGGCGAAGTGTTTCGCAACCTGATCACCAACTCGATGAAGTACAACGACAAGCCGGAGCGCTGGATCGAGATCGGCTACACGACCGAACTCACGCCCGAGCAGTTGCCGCCCGCGGTGATCGAGGGGCATCGTCATCCGATGACGTTCTACGTGCGCGACAACGGCATCGGCATCCCGCAAAAATTCCACGACGCGATTTTTAAGATCTTCAAGCGGCTCCACGCCCGAGACGAGTTCGGCGGCGGCACCGGCGTCGGACTCACCATCGTGAAGAAGATCATCGAGCGGCACGGCGGACAGATTTGGATCCACTCGCAAGACGGCATCGGCACCACGTTTTACTTTACGCTCGCTGGGGAATAAATGGTCACGGCTCAACACTGCATGCTGCTCGTAGAAGATAGCCCGGAGGACCGCGAAGCGACCATCCGGGCGTTGCGCAAAGCCGGTCTCGCGAATCCGATCAACTGCTGCACCGACGGCGAGGACGCGCTGGCGTATCTCTTCCAACGGGGCCGCTACGCCGATGCGGCGACCGCGCCGCGACCGGATCTCATTCTCCTCGACTTGAACATGCCGGGTACGGACGGACGCGCGGTGCTGTCGGAGATCAAGCAGAACGATGCCCTGAAATCGATCCCCGTCATCGTGCTCACGACTTCGACCGACGATCGCGACATCAAAAGCTGCTATCTCTCCGGTGCGAACAGCTACGTGAAGAAGCCCGTCGATCTCGGCGGTTTCATGCAATCGATTCAGCGTTTGAAGGACTATTGGTTCGAGGTCGTGGTGCTTCCGAAGACGGAGGCTTAGCCGTGAGCGTACTCGCCAGTCACATTTTGGTCGTCGACGACAGCCCCGAAGACCGGCTGGCGTATCGGCGCTGGCTGCAAGCCGATGTCGACGGCGGCGAGTTCGTCATCTCCGAAGCCTCCTCCGGCGTGGAAGGGCTGCGGCTCTTCAGCGAGGTGAAACCGGACTGCGTGCTGCTCGACTTCCAGCTGCCCGATTTGAGCGGGATCGAATTCCTCGATCGACTCGATCAGGAGTTCGAGCTCTCGGAATGCTCCGTGATCATGCTCACGGGGCACGGCAACGAGAAGGTCGCCGTGCAGGCGCTGAAAAACGGTGCCGATGACTACCTCATCAAAGCGAATGAAGGAGGTCCCCTCTGCAAAGCGGTCCATTCCGGACTGGAAAAACTGCGGCTGCGGCGACAAGTGAATTTTCAGAGCGCGGAGGTTGCGCGCCTTACCGCAGAACGGATCCAGTTAATCGCAGACTTGCGCGAGAAGGCCGATGCCCTCACGTTGGCCAACGAACGAAAAGATGAGTTTCTGGCGACGCTCGCGCACGAGCTCCGTAATCCGCTCGCGCCGATCCGCAACTCGCTGCAAATCTTGCGGATGAGCGGCTCGAGCGGCGAGTCGTCGGCGCATATCTACGAAATGATGGATCGGCAAGTCGATCACATGGTCCGTCTCGTCGACGATCTGCTGGAAATTTCGCGCATCACGCGAGGCAAGATCGAACTGCGCAAAGAACGCATCGAGCTGGCGGACCTGATCCGCAATGCCGTAGAAACCAGCAAACCGCTCGTCGATGCCGCCAAACATCAGTTGACGGTCGATCTTCCGCCCGAGTCGCTCCCGCTACACGTCGACGGCGTCCGGATCGCTCAGGTCTTCGCCAATCTGATCAATAACGCCGCCAAGTATACCGAGTCGGGTGGGAGGATTTCGATCACCGCGTTGCGGAACGGTGACGAAGTCGCGGTCTCAGTGATCGACAACGGCGTCGGCATTCCGTCGGAAATGATCCCCCGGGTGTTCGATCTGTTCACTCAAGTGGATCGTCATCTCGGTCGCGCCCAAGGCGGACTCGGTATCGGCTTGGCACTCGTACGACAACTCATCGAAATGCACGGCGGCAGCGTCGAGGCTCGCAGCGAAGGCCCGCGGCGGGGGAGCGAATTCGTCGTCCGCCTGCCGTTGGCTTCGGCTCCGGGCGATGGATCGACGGAGGTCGTCGGCGAATCGCGCTCGGAAGTCACCGCGCCGCGCCGCGTGTTGGTCGTCGACGACAATCGAGACTCGGCGGTGACGATGGCGATGTTGTTAGGACTCATGGGCGCCGAAACGAACGTTGCCTACGACGGTCGATCGGCCCTGGAAGTTCTCGATCTTTTTCGTCCGGCCGTTGTTTTGCTCGACATCGGGATGGAAGGGATGGATGGCTGCGAGGTCGCCCGACGGATTCGACAGCGGACCGAGTATCAAGATCTGATCCTCGTCGCCGTGACCGGTTGGGGTCAGCCGGAAGATCGTCGTCGCACGCAAGCGGCTGGGTTCAATCACCATCTCGTGAAGCCGGTGAATGCCGACGCCCTGCGCGCCCTGATGATTTCGTTGCAGTCGGCCAACACCTAACGGGTTTGCCCCGCATGCGGCCGACGAAATTCAGCAACGCGTTGTCCCGCTTGAGTAGCCCATCGGCCTACGCTTTCGCTGACTCGGTACTTTTTCGCTCGTACCGTTTCCTCCGATCGTCGGGCGATCTCAGTTCCGACTGATCGACATTGCGTCTGAGCCTGGTTCCGTTTTTCGAGAGCGGAGCAGGCGTTCCAACGCGTCACGACTTTATCGAGCTGTCCGCTGGGCACGGGCGAGAATCGCCTTTTGGTGTAGTAACAACAAAATGGATCGCGGTCGTTCCGTTCCTCCGTCCATGGCTTCAACTCCGATCCTTTTCATAAATCGCGTAGGGAAATCCCCTGCATTACTGATGCCTTAGACAGCAGGGACGGGTTTCCCGCTCGTCAGCACGATTAGCAGGGGCTTAGGCTTCTTATTACTCCAGGGCGCAGAACGACGCTGTAAGTTACGCGATCTCCGGACGAGCCTCCACGGATGCGATGTCGGTGAGTGAATCGGCGACCGCACGGGACTATGACGCAAGTAAGCCGAAACGGTGCTGTGATTTTTGAAGTGCTATTCCGCCGTTACCGGATTTCGTGGCGGTGTGCTCAGATGAAGAAAGGTCGCCGATGCCTCGTGTCAGTGCCGGGCTGCTGATGTATCGTCGTCGCGACGGCATGCTCGAAGTCCTGCTCGTCCATCCCGGCGGGCCATTTTTCACGAACAAGGACGAAGGGGCGTGGTCGATTCCTAAAGGGGAAGTCGTACCGGAGGAAGAGCTCCTGGCCTGCGCGAGGCGGGAATTTCAGGAAGAACTCGGCTTCGCGCCCGACGGTCCGTTCCACGCACTGGCGCCGGTGAAACAAAAGGGCGGTAAGACCGTCCATGCTTGGGCCTTCCCGGGGGAATGCGATCCAAGCTCGGTCGTTGGCAACACGGTCCGAATGGCGTGGCCCCCTCGATCTGGACGAACGATCGAATTTCCGGAGATCGACCGAGCGGAGTTCTTCGACGTCGCCACGGCCAAGCGAAAGATCAACGTCGGGCAGATGCCGCTGCTCGACGAACTCGACAATCTTCTAGCGCGAAGTCAGTCCTGAAGCTCGCTGGCGGGCTTCAACTTTGCTTGAGCCTTCAGGTCCGCGACACGTTTCTGACGAGCCTGTTCGTCGGCCGGGCGATCCATAAGGACCGGAGCCTCCATCTTCTTCTCCGCTCTCGGCGCCTTGGTAAATCCTCGCGAGGGAATTTTCGTCTTCGCTTTCGAGAAGCCTCGCGAGGCGATCTTCTTCTTGGTCGTCGAGAACTTCCGGGAAGGGATCTTGGCCATGGGTATTCATCCTCGAATAAGAGTACCTATACCGCTAGAGCATTTTTCCTGAGGGTCTAGCGCGATTGCGGCGAATGCGGTAAGACAGGGCGAGTCACGGGAGGACTTGTCATGGATGCTTATTCGCGGGATCTGCGTGCGCGGATCTTGGAGGATTGCGACGGCGGAATGTCGACGCGGGTCGCGGCGACGAAGTATCGGGTCAGCGAATCTTGGATTCGGCGTTTGAAGCAGCGGCGTCGGGAGACGGGCGAGACGACGCCCCGTTCGTCGCGGCCGAAGTCGGCGAAGAAGGTCTTGGCGGAGCACTCCGAACTACTGCGGTCGCTGGTCCGCAAGCAGCCCGATGCGACGCTGGAAGAACTGCGGGCCGAGTTGCCGGTCGCCGTCAGCGTGACGACGCTCTGGCGCGCGCTCGACGCGCTGAAGCTGTCGTTCAAAAAAAAGTCGTCCACGCCGCCGAGCAAGACCGGCCCGACGTCCGCGAAGAACGTGCGCGGTGGCAAGCCGAAATGACGGGCCTCGACGTCGAGCGGTACGTGTTCCTCGACGAGACCTCGACCGCGACGAACATGACGCGCTTGCGAGGTCGAGCGCTGCGGAGCGAACGCTTGGTCGACAAGACGCCGTACGGCCATTGGAAGACGACGACCTTCGTCGCCGCTCTGCGCTCGAGCGGACTTACGGCCCCGACCGTCGTCGACGGCGCGCTCGACGGTCCGATGTTCGTCGCCTACGTCGAGCAACAACTCGTGCCGACGCTCATCCGAAGATAGTCGTTCCAGATCATGGCGTGTTTTCTTGGTTGGAAGGAAGAACGCCGGTCCAGTCTCGACAAGGCGTTCGGTAAGAGCAGGTCGAACACTGCATCGCAGACGGTGCCGGATAGAAAACCTCGGCTTGAATGGCGCGCCACACGCGCTCGACGACGAGCTTCGTGCGATCGATTTGCTGTTGAATCACCGGCACCTCGATCAGATCCAGGCCCGGCTTGTTCGCTTTCGTCAGGACGGCGAACTGTAAGCGGATGCGTTTCGTCGGTGCGAACGTCTTGACCAGCTCGTGATAGAGCAATAGCTGTTCGGAAGACTCTTCGACTTGGTTCGATGACCAGCGCGACCGAGAAGTCTTTAAGTCCGAAACGATGACTGCCTCGTTCGTCTCGGCGATCAAGTCGAGACGCCCCAGGAGTTCGGGACATCCTGGAACGATCGACGCTCTCAGCTCTTCTTCGACGCCGAGGATTCGTCCCGCGGGCCGTGCGAAGTCGCTGGCTTGAAAGGCGGCGAAC
>JAIOPP010000045.1 GCA_021413845.1 Planctomycetia bacterium
AATATTCTCGCGAGGAAATATACCGCCATCGTACTTCAGGAAAAAAGCGCCCATCAATCGCGGGCAAAGTAACGCCTCGATCTTTGCATCGTCATCCTGACCTTCAGCAATAGGAGCAACGAGTCGTCTGCCCAGATCCGTAAGACTGACGGTTCCTGAAGAATAATCAATACTGATCAATCCATACGTAACGGCGTCCCGCATAAGGATGAGGGTTTGCCACTCTTCCTCTGCTCTCTCAAACACTATTCTGTCGATTGACGTCGCGACATCTTCAAAAGGGTCCCAAAGTAATGATGCGACTTCGACTGCGGAAGCCAGAGGGTAGCTAGGAAATTCCGCAGGAGCAAATTGCTCGGCGCGGTAAACAGATTTTAAGGTCTGCTTTGGTTTTCTTTTTGCCATATGAAGCTTCATGCGTCGTTGCTTGCAAATGTGAATTTAGTAGCTTATCCGTTCCCAGATTTATTAACAACGAAGGCCTATCCCCACGAGTCAAATGCGCTTGAAATGACGCCATACGATGCCGCTCAGCGACGCCTGACGACGAACCGCGAAAACCCTTCTCCCTCGGGGAGAAGGTGGCCGAAGGCCGGATGAGGGTCGACTTTGCAATCGCCATCCGCACTCCGCCGCGACAGGTACCCTCATCTGTCGGCAGCTGCCGACATCTTCTCCCGGCGGGAGAAGGGTTTTAACTCGTACCTATCCCTTCGCCGGTTTCGTCTTCGCCCCGAGCATTTCCACTTGCTTGAGCTTCTTCTTCGATGCGAGTTCCGCGTAGACGTCCGGAAGGTCAAACGTCTTCAGCGCGTTGGGCGTGAACGACGACAGCGGCCAGGCGTAGATGTCGCTGTCGGCTACGTCGGCGTACGACGTCAGGGCATTCTTGAAAGTCACTTGTGCGACCCGGTCGTCGAGCAGCGCGGCATAGGCGGCCGGGAGGGTGCCGTAGCCGCGGGCTACTAGATGCACTTCTTTGTGCCCGACGTCGGCGAGGAAGTCGAGCGTCGTGAGTAGGTCGTACGTTCGGCCGCCGATGTACGGGCGATCGAGCATGATCGCGTGGCTCGCGTAGAAATAGTCGCAGCCGTAGTGGGTGTCGTAGTTGTTCTCGCCGCACGTGTTCGGCCGGCTATCGCCCAGGCCGCGCACGTCGACGGCATAGAGCGTGCTCTCGGGCTCAGCAGCAAGGAGCTCGCCGAGCCAGGCCTCGCCGCCTTGAGCGTTGCCACCGGGAGCCTTCACGCGGAGCTCAACGTCGCTCGAGTCGTGGGCCACGTAGAGGATGGCCCGATTCGTTTGCCGGGGCGGGCGCGAGAGGTGCCGCTCGGCGATCGGGCGAATCACGACGGCCTGAATGCCGGGCTCGGTCTCGACGTAGTAGGTGGTCGCGTGCGGCAGCGGATAGCCCGTCGCGGCGCGCGGGCGGGGAATGCGGAAGTCGACCGTCTTGCGCCGCTCCGGCAGCTTCAACACGGCCTCGACCGCGGCGCGCAGCGCGGCACCGGCGGGCCGGGCTCTTGCCGGTTTCGCGTATTGAGCCGCGAATTGCTTGGCCGTTTCGCTGGTGAACGAATAGACCGTGCGACTCTCCAGCGCCGCGACCTGCCCCTTCTCGGTGCATTGCAACACGGCCTCGTCTTCGATCGTGAGCTTGGGCTCTTTCGCCGGCGAAGGGCCGAGGCCGGTCGCGCGGTTGAAGCACGAGTACATCGCCTCGCGCGCGTCTTGCGCGTAGCCATGCGGGCCCGGGCCGATGTGCAGGGAGACGTTCTCCTCCGCGCCGAACAACTTATACACGGCCTTCAAGCGCTCGAAGGTTTCGAGCGTGCCGCGCACATCGAAGAAGTCTTTCTCTTGCGCAAGAATCGCGATCGGCTTCGGCGCCATGACGGCGAGAAAGTCGACGTAGTCGAGCCCGTCGGCGAGGATACCGGGAGGGCATTGCTCGGTATCGGCGGGGAGCTCGTTTTCGAGATTGCGGCGGAGCGTAGTGACGAAGCAACTCGGCGCGGCCATCGTCCAGCGCGGCTCGACGGCCGCGAGCCAAGTGGTCATCGTGCCGCCGCCGGAGTTGCCGGTGATGCCGATGTGGCGCGGGTCGACCTCGGGCCGGGTCAGCAGATAGTCGAGCGCGCGCATGGCGTCCCAAGCGCGCCACGAGCCGAAGAACTCGCCGGCGAGGAACTGCGCGTTGCCGACCATGCAATGCTCCGCCACGCCGACGCCGATGCGCGAATGGAGATGTTCGTCGGGGAGTTGCAGGCGTTCCCCTTGGCCGATCGGATCGAAAATAAGGCAGACATAACCTTGCCGCGCGAGCCCTTGCGCAAACGATTGATAAACGGGATAGGCCTTGCCGTTGTGCGAGTGCCCACACGAGCCGATAACGCCCGGCGCTTTGCCCTTGAGACCTTTGGGGAGATAAAGATTCGCGGTGACGTAGAACTTCGGCCGACTCTCGAAGATCACGTTTTCGATCACGTACGCATCGCGCTCGATCGACTTCACGGTGCGCGCGTGGAGCGGAGTGCGCTCGGGCCACGGGCCGAAAGACTTCGCGATCTGCGTGCGGACGTCGGCGATATACGCTTGGGCATCGGCCTGAGTGCGGAGCGCGGCGCGGCGCTCGATGCCCCGCCGTTCGGCATCGCGCATCTGCGTCACGTAGTAGTCGTGAACCATGCGCGGCAAGCGATTGAGCGGAGGGACGACCGGTGCCGGCTTCGCGGGCGGTGGATCGGCGGCGAAGAGCGCGCTCGTCGCAGAGCCGGCAACCAGATTAAGCCAGGGCCCGGCCAGGGCCGCACCGCTCGCGGAGCCGGCGAGGCCGAGAAGTTGTCGACGCGTGAAATCAGGCGTGGGCATGGAGTCGGTCCTGAGAAGCAGTCGTATGGGAAGGCGAGGCGGGATGCCGGCAGAGCGGTTGCAAGCCACGCAGTATGCCGCATCGAATTTGACAATTCCATACGGCAAGTGCATGCCTACCGTACAAGGAAATAAAATCGTTCCCTGTTTGTGGTTCGACGACCAAGGGGAAGCGGCGGCGAAGCTGTATGTCGAGACCTTTCCGAACTCGAAGATCACGGCCATGACGCACTACTGCGGCGCCGGCCAGGAAATCCACGGCCGGCCGACGGGCTCGGTCATGACCGTCTCCTTCGAGCTCGATGGTCAAGCGTTTACCGCGCTCAACGGCGGACCGATGTTCAAGTTCACCGAAGCGGTTTCGCTGCAAGTTATGTGCGACACGCAAACCGAGATCGACCGCTATTGGGACCAGCTCACCGCCGGCGGCGACGAAAACGCGCAGCAATGCGGCTGGCTGAAAGACCGGTTCGGCTTGTCGTGGCAGATCACGCCGAAAATCTTGCCGAAAATGATCACGTCCGGCGAAGCCGAAAAAGCGCAACGCGCGCTGCAAGCGATGCTGGGGATGAAAAAGCTCGACATCGCGGCGCTGCAAAAAGCGTACGACGGATAGAGCGGCAAGCGGCGCTTGCGATTTACAAACGAGCGGCTTCCGAAGCGACGACTTCCGAACGGGTGGCACTTCTCCGCGCGCAGCGCGTCTGATAGATTCGCGAACGATCGGTCGGCCTCTCGTTTTCTGGGATCGCGCTTCATGGATACGCACGCAACGGTTCTCGTGATCGGCTCGGCGGGGCGTATCGGCCGGGCCGTCGTGGCCGAGTTGCTCGCCTGCGGCATGCCGGTGCGTGGGTTCGATCTCGTGCCGACGCCTGGCCTGGCCGATAGCGTCGTCGGGAGCATCACGGATGCCGACGCTTTGCGAGCGGCGATGCGCGATGTCGGCACGTTGATTCATCTGGCCGCCACGCCCGACGACGACGGCGATAACTTTCTCACGCAGTTGTTGCCGAACAACATCGTCGGCGTGTACCACGTTCTGGAAGCGGCCCGCGCGTGCGGTGTGCGGCGGTTGATTCTCGCCAGCAGCGGGCAAGTGAACTGGTATCAACGCCAGTCGGGCCCGCTGCCGGTGCGCGCCGTCGATCCGCCGAGCCCGCGCTATTGGTATGCGGCGACGAAGATGTTTCTGGAGTCGATCGGCCGCGGCTTCGCCGAGACGCACGGCCTGAGCGTGATCGTCGTGCGCCTCGGCTGGTGCCCGCGAACGCCTGAGCAAGTGCAAGAGATTGACGCCTCGGAATGGGCCCAGGATGTGTACCTGAGCCCGGGCGATGCGGGCCGATCCTTCGCTGCGGCGGTGCGTGCGCCGGCGATCCCGTTCGCGATTCTGTACGCCCAAAGCAAGCCGCTCCACCACACGTATCACGACCTCGAACCGACGAAAACACTGCTCGGCTTCGAGCCGAGCGAGAGCTGGCCGGAAGGGATCGAGACGAAGCGAGCCCCCTCGCCGTAACGAGGTGAGTTCGCAAGACGGGGCATCCGCAACATGCGAAGCCCGCGTGGGCAGGCGCTCCTTGATTTCTCAAACAGACATATTCAGCGGAGCGGCCCGGAGCATGAGACAGCAGCGATCACGCGTCTCCGCGTATGCCCTGATTCGCGATGCGAACCGCATCTTGCTTTGCCGGCTCTCGAAGGAAATGACGCGCTGGGAAGGTTGCTGGACGCTGCCCGGCGGCGGGCTGAACTTCGGCGAGAGTCCGGAAGCGGCGATGCTCCGCGAGGTCGAGGAAGAGACCGGCCTGCTGGTCGAAACCCAGTCGATCGCCGCGATCGATTCCCTCTACGACACCTCGGGCAGCGACGACTTTCACGGCATCCGGATCATCTACCACGTGAAAGTCGTAGGGGGATATTTACGGCCTGAGCCCAGCGGCTCAACCGATCTGTGCCAGTGGCACGAACTGGATTCGGTGTTCCAACTCCCCCTCGGCGACTTAGCCGAGACGGGCGTTCGACTTGCCCTGCGAGAATCGACGACGGCCTGACGCAGCTGCGCAAACGCGATCACTCGCTGTCGG
>JAIOPP010000046.1 GCA_021413845.1 Planctomycetia bacterium
AACCCTTCTCCCCACGGGGAGAAGGTGGCGGCGCAGCCGACGGTTGAGGGCCACCCATGCAAGCTGCATAGAGACCGCATTCAGCAAGAATATCGGGACGGCCCCCGCCAACGCGTTGTCGGATCGAGCAGCGACAAGAGACCCAATTTGCCGGGCACGATACCGAGGCCTCTTGCGCCTACGGCGCACGGACATTTGTCCGTGCTACCCGCGGGGACATTCAAGCACTCAATTCACCCAACTGGACACCGTTTCGTGCAACATCCAGTCGCCGGCCTCCTTTTTCATTATTACAACGCATCCTCCGCCGCTTAACCGGCCGACCCCACTCTCGACGAACACTACGGCGCGATTACCATCCTTGCTAATGCCGGGACGCGATACGCTCGCAGCTTGTTGAGCATACTTATACCGCGACCTGAACAGCTGAGGGTCGATTTCCGACACATGTCTACCGAACTCTCCCGGCTGAGCGACTTGAATTCCTCGCACGTTGATCGTCGGCGGCCACAATCTTTCCTGCTCGTTGGCCGACCGAAATGACTTCCTCAGTTCATCCGGCACGTCGCCGGAATACTCCGGAATATCCAGTATTCTTGTAGCGTTGCTCTCCGCGATTAAGATGACGCTTGCCCAGTCATGGTTCATCGGTGTCGAGTCGACCAGGACTATCTTCTTCATCGCAGCTGTGACGATTTCTACTTCGATGTCCTTAACCGTCGGCGATTCATCGCCGCCCTCATGCTGTTGTGCGCCCACCTTCGCGGTGTCGTCGCCTTTCGTATTGGTCGTCGGCTTGCACCCGGCAAGGCCGAATATCGTAGCGACGATAAGCGTAAACACACGCTTGTCTAATGCCGATCGTTCGCACTGCAGTCGCATTTGCGATGCCTTTCGATTCTTCATGGTTTAGAAATCATAATCTAGTCGCCCAATGGGCAGCTTAGGCATTTTTTCGATCAGATCCTTCTCCGGATACATTTCGCCATTCACAGGGCTAAGCGGATTGGATGGGAGACTTGAGGGCCGCCGCGGATTCTGAAAATGCCGTTTTTCTTGATCTGCAGCAGCTTCATATAGTCTTTCCGCTTTCGTTTTGAAAATTCTCCCCTCTTTCTCTACGTCCGCCTTGGATTTTCCTTCAAGGCAGTTGTACGCACGTTCAGATATCAAAAGAATTTCCTTTATCGCATCTATCTGTTGCAGGAGACTGACATTGTGCTTTAGTTCGTGCCCGTAGAGCCCAGCAATCGTCCACCCTTGCTCCTCAAGATCTTCTCTCACGTTAATTAGGATTTTGAACCGGAAGTCTAGGGTAAACAGGAGCCGGTATGTGCCGGCAGGGCACTCGCAAGGTACGACCTCGTAAGAGACTTTAAATTGGGGATGCGAATGTGATCGGGCCACCTTGCCACGCTTTCCATCAATTGTGCCTCGAATCTCAATCCATGGCGCACCGGCTATAGGATCGGCATTGAGCGTCACGAGTCCAGATGGGTCGACGTAACTAACAGGATTCGAGCCAACGTAGCCGTATAAGTTCTTCATCATGTCGAGCCAACGACCGAACCAGTTGTTGTCGTACAGCACGTCCGGCTCGCCTTCTTGCGGCAACGGATCGCGAGTCGTGAATTGGCCGAGTTCCGCGTGATACATGGCTTCATCCTTGTTGCAAGATTCGATGACTGCTACTGCGCACCGTGCCACCTTCTCGATTGACTGGCGTATCGACATCCCCTGCAGTCGCAGGTGGGCGGATGCCCCGGTACTCGCTGCCCGGCATTTACTTGTGCGTGAAAACATGAGCAGCACGCACATCCGGCGAGATGCCCTCTCGCCTGCGCCAACGGCTTCCGGATCGCCCGACATTGCGAGCAACTACAGAGCGGATAATGTCCGGCAACGCCCTTCGGTCGCGATCCCTCGCGCGCTTCGTCGCAGCTCCGACATCGGCAAGTGTCGCCGTGCGACGCGAGGTAGCCCTAACAACGCGTCGTAAGGCACATAGCGACGAGAGGTCCCAAGTTGCCGGGCACGATATCAAGCCTCTTTCGCCTACGGCGCACGGACATTTGTCCGTGCTACACCGCGTCCGGCGAGATCATGGAACAAACCCTATGTAGTTTTAAGGCATCAATCTGAAAATCGCATTTAGCAAAGTGGCGAGTCCTATAACCAAAATGAGCGCCGCCAATATCCTATATTGTATTTCCTTGACTTTTGACAGGCTGGTCACGATGCACGCTCCGCCCACGAGTACAAGACTTATAACGGACATCAACAATATCGAATAATCGTTTGAGGCGGATGTAATCTGATTTAAAAGGACTCCTGCGGCTACCAATGCGCTTCCTACAATTAGCACTAGCATATTATGGAGCCGTTGTCTGTGTTGATGACGTTATTGGATCAACTGTACTAGTTGTGGTAGGTACGGAAGTGGGACGAGATGTATCACTTGATGAAATTATCGACTTCGGCGTTCCAGGGAATACAGGAACTGCTGTAATCGGAGGCGGTGGCGACAGCTTATAGCCTTTCTGTTCCAGCACTGTTTTAATCGCTTCAAACATTTCCCCGGTCCAGGTACGGCAGTTGCGGTTGCCAATTCGATACTCACGAGGTGGACCGTTTAACCGTTTTTGAAGTATCTTCTGTATAATTGCGTCAACGTCAGCTGGTGTTTTGATATAACGATTTGGATCGATTTGTCCTCCTAAGGATAGGTCTTCGTAAATCACCCCTTCCACTCCATTTCTTAGCGAGAACGAAAAGATCGCGCCGAAACTGTATGACTCATAACGAGCGTTGGGCTTACCAACGGCCAAGCTTAGATGCCCCGCAGGCTCTGCCCCGCTGGATCCCTCGACCCACACGTCATTTCCGTAGGGATCCACGTAATTTAACGGCTTGCTATACGTATAACCATAAAGGTTCTTCATCATGTCGAGCCAACGACCGAACCAGTTGTTATCGTAAAGCACATCCGGCTCGCCTTCTTGCGGCAACGGATCGCGAGTCGTGAATTGGCCGAGTTCCGCGTGATACATGGCTTCATCCTTGTATTTGATGGAAGATCGCTACTGCGCACCGTGCCGCCTTCTCAGTTGTTCGGCGTTCCGACAAGTCATGCAACCGCAGCCGAACGGATGTCCTGGCACTCGTTTCGCCGCCTTCGCTTGTGCTTGACGACATTTAGTGCAAACACAACCAGCCGAATGCCATGGAGCTTGTACCAATGGCTCGCGAATCGTCCGACATTGCAGGCAATTACACTGCGGAAAATGCCCGGCAGCGCCCTTAGGCCGCCGCGATGCCTCGCGCGCCTCGTCGCAATCTAGGCACCGGCAACCGTTCCCGTGCGACGGCATGATGGAGAACGGCATTTCCGGGAGTTGCATCCCGGGCAACTGACCGAGGCGTGTTTGCCGTCCGAGAGCGACGACCGCGTTCATCTCCATGACGTTCTGCTGCAGCCGCCAAATCATCCGGTTCAACGTATTGCGCGGCCGGGGATCGTGCGGGACTAAGCCGCAAGCCCAGCGATAAGCTTGAATGGCTTCGTTGATTCGGCCGTTGTCTTCGAGGCAAGCCGCGCGCGTACCGAGAAACGCCGCGAGCTCTTCTTTCTGCGTCAACGATCGCAAGTAGAGATTCCCTTTCCGCTCGGCCTCGTTCCAAGGCTCCGGCCAAGTGCGGTAATGCTCGTCGGAAAACACGCCGATGCCGTGGCCGTCACCATCGACGTTGAACCGCTCGGGCACGCTGCGTTTCAACCCGAGCGGATCGTCCCAACGAAAGAAGAGATGGCCGCGCGCTTCGACCAGCTTGAGCGGATAGCCGAGGCGTCGACCGACCGCCACGTAAAGCACGGGCATCGAACCGCATGTGCCCCCTGGGCCGTCGATCATGCCGTGAATGAAGAGGTCGCGTGAGTCGCGAAAGACGGGCTCTTGTTTATGGTCTTGCCAAGTCGGATCGACGGCCCGTTCGGGGTTGTACCGAACTCCGCAATCCTCTTGCAACACTTGCAGCATCATCGAGCAACAGAAGAAGCCCGGCGACTCACGGTAAGTTTTCGGCGAAGCTAAGAACCGATACCAGTGACGACGGATTTCGAGATCGACCCGACGTGCGGCATCGTCCAACCAGGCGGAGCACTTGCCGTAGTCTAAATACTCCGCGCCGGGCAAGCCGGTCGCGCACATGAGGTTGATGGCCGCAAGGTCGAGCTTGCCGAGTAAGTCGTCCGGCGCGGCACAAACCTCGGCGAGCGTGGGCGGCGTCGGCGAATCGGTAACGGCCCGAACCGGTTTCGGCTGCGTCGGCGACTGCTTAGCCCGCTTCGACCGAGACATAGAGCCCTCTCGATGAGTTTTTCGAATTCTCCCCTTCTCTAGAGTGGAATGCAACGAAACTTTTTTAAGGATCTCGAAACGTTCGACGTTTGGGGCGAAAACCTGGAAAACCCTCCGTTAGTGAAACGGACGGACCTCGACCGGTGCGCGGCAGGCGACGACGGCCTTGCGGCCCCACTCCAGCGCCTCATTCATGTCGACGGCTTCCAGCACCCAGAACCCGCCCACGTGTTCCTTGGTTTCCAGATACGGCCCGGCCGGGCCGATTACCCGGCCTGCAGCATACAGTCGAACGACCGAACCGAAATTCGACAAACCGCACAAGAATTTTCCGGCCGCGGGTGACCCAGCCAACGCGTGGTCGGGGTCGCGCAGCGACAAGAGGCCCAAGTTGCCGGACGCAATATTGATGCCTCTTGCTCCTAAGGCGCACGGACATTTGCCGGTGCCACCCCGCTGCCTCCACTACGTCCATACGACCACGATAGCGGATCGCTCCACCGCCGGATTAGGTCTTTGGCTCAGCAACATATGTAACGTTGAATCGCAGTCGGTCGATTAACTCGAACGGTGTCTCTTGCTCGACTCGCATTTCTCGGACAGCTTCGAGGCTCTCTGTGGCAGTGCGTGCGCAATACTGCTGCCACGACTCGGAAGTGGAACGAGGCTTAGTCTCCCAATGCCAAACGCCAGGAGGACTGTCGTCAAGGGACGGAATCAAACCATCCCAAGAGTGCTCACCGATGATGAGCCAAACCTCGCCGCCTAATGTCGCACGGCCCGAATCGCGAATCGCATCGAGTACAGGCTCAATGTCTTGGCGGCGCCAAGCAAACTCACCATTGGCTGCGACGAATGCTTTTGCGGCCGTCATTTCAGAAAACGCGCTCATGTCGAATTTGCTCATCTAGCTAAAATCTAACTCTCGACGTAGCCAGGTCTCACGGCGGATGAGATTGGCTTTAATGCCAAGGGTTTTGGCGATGATCCATCGAAAGCGATTCCAGCTACTGCGAGAAACCGGAATATTCGACGCCTTGCACTTCTCACAAATGATTTCGTGAAGTCGTCCGGCAGTCAAATCTCTCTCGCGACTTGCAAATTCGGGTCGCAAGTCGGCGCTTTCTAGACGAACGCCGAACTGCCGTTCAAACTCTAAGAAGACGGAAACAAAGTCAAGACCCATGGTGGCCTACCAGTTCGTCGGCAACTCAATGGCGATAAAATCTGCGGCCGAGTAGGAATGGTACGATGCGATATTTTAGTCTTTGAAATGACTTGCGACAAACCTACTTCCATATCGACGAAGAAGGACTTTCACATCAGTCGGCGCGTGTGATGCCGAGGTCTTCATACAGCGCTTCGAGCAACGGCCGGATGCGGCGCTGGTGTCGCGCTTCGCCGCAAGTGCCGTTGAGCACCAGCGCGACGATCAGCTCATGCTCGACGTCGGCGAAGGCGACCGACGATTGCGAGCCGCTGTGGCCGACGGTCGATTCGCTTGCATGTCGGCCGTAGCCGTAGGCCGCCGTGGCGACTCCGTAGCGCCGGTTGTTCGGAATCGTTCCGAGGCCCCAATCGAGCACCTGCTTAAAGGTTTCGTCGAGCATGCCGACGCGCTGTCGCGCGGTCATCGCCTGCACGCTCGCGGGCGTGAGGATCTGCGTGCCGCGGCGCGTGCCGGAGCCGAGCAGCATTTCGTAGAAGTTCGCGAGTTGGCGCATCGGCCCATGCCCGCTGCCGCCGGGAGCGCAAGCGGTCAGACCGGCCGGAGTGTCGAAGGGGTGCGGCGCGAGCGAAGGGGCGCCGTCGGTGCGGCGCTCGGTGTTGACCAGCGTGCCGAGGCGATCGCCGTAGCCGGCTTGCAGTTCGGCCGAGATACCGAACCAGCAGTCGTGCATCTCCAGCGGCAAAAAAATCTCGCGGCGCACATACTCGGCAAACGAAACCCCGGCGAGCCGCGCGATGATCTCGCCGAGGATGTACCAACTGGTGTAAGGGTGATAGCCGGCCCGCTGGCCGGGAACCCAATCGCGCTCGAGCGGCGCTCGGCAAAGGCGGCGAATGATCTCATTCCACGCATCGCCATCGAATTTGGTCGTCGCGTCGCCGATGTCGATGAAGCGGAAGCCGCAGGTGTGGGTCAGCAGGTGGCGAATCGTCACGTCCGACTTTCCACCACGCACGTAATCGGGCTGCGGATCGAATTCCGGAACGTGCGTGATGACGGGGTCGTCGAGATGCAGCAGGCCGCGCTCTTGCAGTTGCATGATCGCGGCGGCGGCCACCGGCTTCCCGGCCGAAAGCCAGAGCATCAGCGTGTCGGAAGTGAGCGGAACGGCGGCCGTGGCTTCCGTCGGGGGGCGAGAGAACCCGAACGCCCGATCGACGACGACTTCCCCGGCCATTCGGACATGGATTTGAGCCCCGACATGCAGCCCTTCCGCGAGTCCTTTTTCATAGAGCTCGCTGGTTCGCGGAAGAGTCGTGTCCAAGGGGCGGCCCTCCGGAAAAGTGGTGAATCGAGCGGTAGCCGGGTCAATGAAATTGACAACCGCTGCGGCAGTCGCCATACAGTACAAACAACTGTGGTCGAACTCAACAGATTCCTGTGCCACCCTCAGCCGTCTGCTTCGCCCGTCGCACGTCGAAGCCGAGGAGCCGCATACATGCCGCAAGGTCCGGAGTTAGAAGGCTCAGTCCACGACTTGAGCGACGCGCTCGTGTTTTCGGTCGCGACGCGGTGGATGACCGCGCAAGGGGAAGATCAGAAGAAGCTCACGTCGATGATCGCGCTGTGGCTCGTCAAGGAACACTCCAACGAACTGCCGTGGATCGATCTCCGCTGGAACGAAAAGCGACGCATCGATCTGACGCGCTATCGCGTTTATAAGATCGTGCGCGAAGCGGTCGACCGGGGCTTCGTGCAACTCAACCCTCCGCAAGCCGCCAAACGAGCCGCATCGCTCTACGAAAAATATCAGCTCGACGGCCGCTGGAACGAAGTCCGCATCGTCGACGTGACGGAAGACGTCGTCAACGACATGGTCGCGCGGGCCACGGCCGAGATCGCCGTGAGCTTAATTAAAAAGCTCACCGTGCAAAACGCTTTAGCGGCCGAAGAAGCAGGCAAGCCGGCGGGCGAAGCAGAGCCGATCGGCATCGGCCTCGGCGCCGGCTACAGCTCGCTCGCCGTGATCTCGTACCTGGCGAAAATGTTGCGGAGCTTGCCGGCTTATCCGAAGCTGCGCCTGCATGCGCTGACGCCGACGATTCAAGATCCGATGCTCAGCCCGGTGACGTTCTTCCGCTTGTTCGACGTGCCGGACCAGATCGAATTCGTCGACCTGCCGACAGCCGCCACGGTGCCGATGCGCGACTATGCGCGCTTGCAAGTGCAAGACGAAAACATCGAGCGCGCGTTTCAGCTGCGCAACAAAGTGCAACTCATCATCAGCAGCCTCGCCTGGTCGGGCGATCCGCACGGCTTGATGCAGAGTTACCTCAAGCATCATTCGCGCAAGCCGAAAGGCTTAGACGCCAGTCGCTTCGCCGGCGATCTGCAATATCTGCCGTACGATGAGAGCGGGCCGGTGTTGTTTCCGTCGCAAGGCTTGGAAGCAGGAATCGATATAGGAAGCCAAGGAGATAAAGAAAACTGGCGCGCCGTAACGCTTTTCGATTGGCCCGACCTGCTTAACTTTCACGCGGGCAATACACAACCTCAAGACGGACCGCAGCGCTACTTAGTCATTAGCGCGGCCCCTTGCCGCAGATGCAGCCGCAGCAAATGGCGCGCGATTGCACCACTGCTGCGCAAGATGCGATTCTGGACCCATCTCGTCACCGACGATCTGACGGCCCGCGAGCTGATCGACGAGCGCGACTTGCGGCATCCGGTCGAGACGGCAGACTAATCGCGACGAGATTAAACGGTGTCTTGGCTCAGCCGGCGGTTCGTACGTTGCACGGCTTCATTCTCCGCGCGGTTTGCGGCGCGCCGCAGGCGCAGCGTAGCGGCGAGCCCTTGTCGAATATCGTCTTCGGTCAACGCATACGTGGCCGCAGGATATTCGGTGTCGTAGCCGGGCCCCTTCACGACCGCGCTCGGCGTCGAAGCATCCCAACCGACGATCAGCCGGCGAATCGCTTCGTCGTGAGCGGAGTCGAACAACGGGTTGGTGCGGGTCCAATGGATGCGGCTTGCGCGGTCGACCATTTCCCGTTCGGATAGCCAATAGAATAAACAGCCGTTACCGCGACCATCGACGAAGCGCCCATGAATCACACGTCGGCAGCGAAGCGCCTTGCTGAGCGAGCGCAGCCCGGAAGTGGGAATACTCGAGGCGACGAGTAGAAGATCTTGTTCCTTGGTCATGATTAGATTCCTTTATGCTTCACTGTGCGTAGCAGCCGTGCGTAAGAGGCCAAAAAATGTCCACTTCACGCTTTGATCGAAAATCGTTCAGGTTGGTCCGCTACCCTCTCGTTGCGGCAAAGGGCCCTGCCGAACGACCCGAATCGGATGTGCAAGAGGGCTTGATCTACAGACCTTGCAGATAGCGTACCAATGCCCGCAATTCGGCCTCGGAGAGGTCCGCATGCAAGGAATGCCGGTGCAACCGAAATAAGTCGTCCAACGATTTCATTCGGGCATCGTGTAAAAATGCGACCCCTTGCCCGACGCCGCGCAACGACGGCGGATTGAACTTCGCCAAGCCCGCCTCGTCCCGCAGGCCGACGTCGTACGTGGTCTGCGAAGTGAACGTCAACGGCGCTACATGACATTCGCCGCAGCGCTCGGCCGCGAACACCGCTTCGCCGGCGGCGAAGAGTTGCGCGTCGACGACGTCGGACGTTTTCGGCAGCCGCGGCGGCGCGAAAGGGAGCGTGTGTAGATACGCCGTCACGTCGTCCGAGTCGCGCAGCGTATGCTTAGGCGTATGCATCGAAGTGAGGAACGATCGCTCGACCTGATCGCGTAGCTCGCGTAACTCGCCGTTCCAACCCCAGTGATCGGTGAGCGAAGTCCCGAGCAGCGTGAGGATGCGCTTCGGCGTGCCGTAGCTGCCGTCGCCGAACGTATCGGCGAGTCCGCCGCTGGTATGCCCGTCGGTATGACAACTGTGACAACTCATGAACCCGCCGAGCGATTGTCGGCCATCGAAGAAGAGCCGCTCTCCCCGATCGCGCGGCCAAAGCTCGGGCCGAGGTCCGAGCGCGAACGTTGCCGTGGTTCGGTGTTGGGCGAGATCGACGATGCTGAGCGTGTCGTCGAGCGTATCGGCGACGTAAAGCAACTGCTTCGTGGGATCAAGCAGCGCGGCGGTCGGCCGCGCTCCGACATCGACGCGTGCGACCGCGCGCCCATCGGCAGCGACGATCGCAACCTGCTGCGTTCCGGCTAAGAGCACGACCGAACGGCCGTCAGCCAGGAGAAACACATCGTCGGGATCAGCCGCGCCGATGTTTTTAGCTTCCGTAACATCTCCATCGAGACGAACCGGCGTTCCGGACAATTCCAGCGACGACGTCGAGAAGCGCCCCAAGAGGTTCGCGGCGAGTTTTCCTGCGCGAAGATTTTCCACGGTCGTCGGCAGGCGCTCGGCAGGACGTTGGTAAGACACGAGCAGTTCGTTCCGCCGCAGGTCGAGGGAGAGGCCGCGAATGTTTCGGCCGTCGAGCGTCCGTTCGATAGTGATCAAGCCCTTGCGCAGATCGATGACGGCGATGCGACCTCCGAACGCATCGGCCACGACGACACCGACACCGTCGGGCAGCAGCAAGAGTTCACGCGGCGCGAATGGGAGCGCATGCGAGCGAACGACGTGCGGGCCACCTGTCGCATCTAGTTCGACAACATCAAGCCGCCGCGACCAGCGACCGGCAACAAGCGCCGTTCGCCCATCATCGCCGACGATCACGCGTTGAGGATCGTCGGCGACGCGCGTGCGGCCGATGATCCTTACGCCGGTTCGTTGTATTTTCAGCAGGAGCAGCTCATGCGTTTTGTCGTCGAGCGCGACGAACGTATCGGAATCGCCCGTATCAGAGTCGCCGGCACGTTTCAAATCGGTCAGTCGCGAGGCGATTTCGGTTTCGCCGACGACCAGCTTTCGCTCGACGTCGACGAGCGAGATCGAGCCGGTGCGCGCATTCGCCACGGCCAGCAACCGGCCCGACTCGACCCAGGCGAGTGCGATCGGTTTGCGGAAGCGGGCCGCCGGTGACGACGCTTCCTTCGGCTGCCGCGCTTCGTCGGAGGTGCCGCTGGACGCCGCGATGGCAACCATCGCCGCGATCACGACCAGCAGCCTGTTTCGATACCTCGTCATGCTTTTCGACCTCGCACGCATCGGACGGCGACGGCCTTCCGGAGCCCGATTGTATCGTCGGAGAAAAGTCCAAGCGAAAGTGCGGAAAGACGATTAGAATGACGGGCCGGACACGCCCCGGTTCGCTGCATCGCTCGCCCCTACTTCTCGTTCTCGAAATCCCTATGGTCGACCGCGACAATACGATCGTAACGTTCGAACAACATACGCTGGAAGAACAAAAACGGCATCCCGGAGCGAGCGGCACGTTCGCTTGGCTCCTCTCGGGCATCACGCTCGCCACGAAGATCATCCAGGCCAAGGTTCGCCGAGCCGGCTTGACCGACGTGCTCGGCGAGGCCGGCGAGACCAACGTGCAAGGGGAGAGCCAGCAGAAACTGGACATCTTCGCCAACAACGTGTTGATCCATTACCTGAGCTTGCGCGACAACGTCGGCATCTTAGCTTCCGAAGAAAACGAACGGCCGTTTATTCTCAAGCAGTCGGCCGATGCGAAGTATATCGTCGTCTTCGATCCGCTCGACGGCTCGTCGAACATCGACGTGAACGTTTCCGTCGGCACGACGTTCTCCATTCTCCGTCGGCCGCACGACCCTTACGATCGCGACGATTCCGCCGACATTCTTCAGCCGGGCTACAAGCAAGTCGCCGGCGGCTACGTGCTTTACGGCTCGAGCACGATGCTCGTCTATTCGACCGGTAGCGGAGTTCACGGCTTCACGCTCGATCCGGCGATCGGGGCGTATGTGTTGAGCCATGAAAACATTCGGATGCCCGAGCAAGGGAAGTGGTACTCGGTGAACGAAGCGCATCTCGATTCGTTTCCGAAGGCCTATCAAAAGTTCGTCGCCGGCCTGCGGAGCGGAGTGCTCGGCAAGCGCTACGCTTCGCGCTACATCGGATCGATGGTCGCCGACGTCCATCGGACGCTGCTCAAAGGGGGTGTGTTCATGTATCCGCCGACGATGGACAACCCGCGCGGCAAGCTGCGTCTGATGTACGAAGCCAACCCGATCGCGTTCCTCATGGAACAAGCCGGCGGCAAAGCGCTGTGCGGCGGCAAGCGCGTGCTGGAGATCGTGCCCGAAGGAATCCACGACCGGACGGCGATCATCTGCGGCGGCACGAAAGAGATGGAATACTTCGAGCAGTGCGTAGCGGAAGAAAGCTAGGCTCGCGTAATAATTTGCTCGGCCGGAACGGGCACCTCGACCATTTTGGGCGCGCGGCGCATCTGCATGTAGGCCTCTTCTCCCATCCGATACGCAGCCACGGCGACGACAACCGCCAGAGCGAGCGAAATCCCGAGGAACCAGACATTCGTCGCGCGACCTTCACGGTAGGGATACCAGATCAACAGCGAGAGCAACGCCACGGCCGACGGCAACGTAACTAAGAGTCCGCCGAGGATGACGAATAGTTGCAAGATGCCGAACCAATAGTCGGGAGCAACGAGTATCGACCCGAACAGCAGAGCCGCCACGATCGCGATCGCCGGGAGCCAAAGAATTCGATACGCATCCGTGCCGCGCGATTTGCGAACGAGGTCGCGAAGCCCGAACGAAAAGACGATCGCCGCAAATAGCAGCACGCCGGCGATTATGTAAAACACCATGCGTCGTAGTGAGCTCAGCTGGGAGATCGTGCGGCCGCGGAGCGCGGCGAGCGAAACAACAGCCCGGTCAGCGGCTTCGCCGCGAAGACGCACACCAGCGACACCACGAACGACACGCCGGCAAATATCGCTTGAGTTTCGACTTCCGGATACTTTGTGAAGTAAACCTCCGGGGATTCATGCATCAATTCCGACATCGCGATCGCTCGGTGCCACTCTTGAAACAACGCCCGCACGGAGATGGCTAGCTCCCAAGTGCCGTAGGCGAATACGACGGCGACGAAGCACTCGAGCCCAACCCGCCGATGGCCGGAAGCCAGGGGCTCCGGCAACCGCACGACGAACTCGGCGCGACGATGCAAATAGATCGCAGTTCCCAAGACGATGATTCCGGGTACCAGAACTTGCAGAACCCAAATCGCTTGCCCGAACCGAGAAAGTCCGAATGCCGACTCAGTGCCGAAAACGGCGCACACCGAAATCAGAGATACGGTGATCCAGTACAGCGCGATGAAGTTCAGCACGCGACCGTAGAGGCGCAGACCCAACAGGGCCCAATCTTGAGAAGTCATCGTTACGACACCTCGTCTTGCGAGGCATCCACGATCGCACTGCGCCCGGTCGCAGCCAGTCGGCGCGCGGCGAAGCGCGATAGCGAATCGGAGCCGAAGATCAACCACAATCCGAAGCCCAGCCTCACGGCATGAGACAGAAAGAATTCGGCGACATCAGGCCCGACTTCGTTGTTATCGTGGGGCAACGATTGTGCGATTTGCACGATGTATGCCAGCGAGCTGCAGAGAGGCGAAACGGTCAACACCAGCCCGATCGATGCGCAGCCGACCGACCAAAGTTGTTGCTCGTTCAACTCGATCCGTGCAACGTCGCCGGTATCGTCCTTGAACGTATCGGCCGCGTACTTCACGGAGTGAACTCGTATCCACGCCGCCGCGATCAACCAACCAAGCGCCGTCAGGATCGTGACGTCATGGTACTCGACGTGATACCAGAATCGCCCGTGGCCGTAGTCGGCGAGGATCGAGCCGATCACCGGGCACAACATCGCCACGGCATAGGCGACGAGCGCGACGGCCAATAAGCGATACGCTAAGACGGCGATTTCGCGACGGGTCACAGCAAAGACTCATAGGCTCAAGGAGACGATTCGTCCGAGACGACGAAGAGCCTAATCTTGCCGACGAGCCGCCGCAAGGAAAACCTGGCGGTGCTCCGGTGCGTATCGGTCGCGGCACGCGGAACCTGCCTACGACGTTAAAACTTCGCGTCGCCTAAGTCTCTCAGCCAGCCGCGGATTTCGTTTTCGTATTCGCTCGACAAGTCTCCTTTGACGAGTTGCCGTTGGAAGCCCGCGGCTCCTTCTTTCATCACGTCGGCGGCTTCGGCCGTCGGGAAGCGGCGCATCGGGTCGGCGGCGATGAGGCCGCGAATCAAATTCGTGAGCAGCTCGTTGCAAGTCACTTCGCGCGGCAAGCGCTCGTGCAAGCGCTGCGGCAACGACCGCTTCGCTTCCAGCAGTTCCGCGTAGTTCTTGATTCCGGCAAACGGCGGCGAGCCCGAGAGCATTTCGACGAGCACGTAGCCGAGGCTGCAAAGATCGGAGCGTTCGTTTTGCACGGCCCCTTCGAGCACTTCCGGCGCGGCATACGGAGGCGTACAGGCGCGGCGCATGGGGGGTTCCATCAGGTCGAACGCCGAGCCGATGTCGATGATCTTCGAGTTGCCGGTCCGCTTGAGCATGATGTTCGACGGCTTCACATCGCCATGCACGATCTTCGCGCGGTGTAGCGCGTTGAGCGCCGCGAGGCATTCGCGCAGCACGGCGATCGCGATCCCCGGCTTGAGCCGCGCTTGCGTCGGGCCCGACGTGACGATGACGTTGTTGATGTAGTTCCAACGCGGAGCATCGAGATTCTTCTTGAGCACGGCGAGCATGTCGTGCGAGAGGAGCCGGCTGAGGTCGAACCCGTCGACCCATTCCATCTCCATGATCCGGATGCCGCTCCGCTCGACGAAGTTGTGCACGTCGAGGAGATTGTCTTGCTGGATCTGCGCAACCCGCGCGGCGACGTGCGCCATCCGCGCCATGCCGTCTTCATAAGCTTGCGGCGTCGAATAAGGCTCGGGCGAAAAGATCTTCATCGCAACCGGGAGCGTGAACTTATCGGTGCCGCGCCGTTCGCTGAGATACACCACTCCCTGACCGCCGGCCCCGAGCATCTGAATGAAGTGGTGATGCTCGGTCCAAGTAACGCGCTGCTCGGAGATGAGGGCCCGATAGCGTTCGAGCGATTTCTCATCGCACGGAGGATGCGGCTCGGCGCCGTCGTGGGGAGAGGTGAACGAAGAAATCTGGAACGTCGTATTCATGTCTTCCCAAGCGGGGACGCGGTGCAAACAGGTTCGGGCAAACCGTTCTAAGTTCGTGGTTCTTCGTGGTCGCTAACGCAGATGCTATCCACTAACGCGGATCGGAATCTTGCTTGCAAACCAAGAACCAAGAACTACGAACAGCCCACCATGAACTCTTCCATGTTAAGCGTCGGCGGTGCGCGGCGTCCAGGCGGGAAAGCCGAGCCGCTTGTCTACTAGATTCACAAGCGGCCGATTCGCTAAGCGACGACGAAGATTTTCGCAGAAGAAATCGGTCATGTCGTCGATGCGCCACTTGCTCTGACCACCGACATGCGGGGTGATGATCACGTTCGGTAAGCTCCAGAGCGGGCTTTCTTGCGGCAACGGTTCGATTTCCGTGACGTCGGTGGCAAAGCCCGCGAGGCGACCTGCTTGCAGTGCCGCGACGAGATCTTTTTCGACGACGAGTTTTCCGCGTGCCACGTTGACGAGGACTGCATTCACCTTCATCGTCGAAATCGTGCGCGCGTCGAGCATTCCGCGCGTCTGCTCGGTGAGCGGAGCCGCGAGGATAAGGATGTCGGCCCGCGCGATCAATTCTTCGTTGCGCGCGGCCGGCCACAGCTCGTCGACCGTGTCGGGCTTGTCGGTCGGGAACCAATCGGTGGCGATGATCGTACCCTTGTAAGGTCGGAGAACTTCGGCGAGCCGGCGACCGTTGCCGCCGAAGCCGATGATGCCGATCGTCGCACGGTGCAGATCGCGCGTCGGGCGGCGAATGAACTCGCGGTTTTGTTGGGCCCGAAAAAACGTCGGCAAGTTGCGCAGCAAGCCGGCGAGGAGCGCCATGGTTTGCTCGGCGACTTGATCTGCCAGCACGCCCGAGGCGCTGGTGACCGTGATCTCGTCGGCCGCGACGACCTCGGGAGCCAAGCAATGATCGAGCCCTGCCGCCGACGATTGGATCCACCGCAGCCGGCCGCGGCGAACCACTTCGCGCCACTCTATGGGCCGCTCCTTCGAGTGGCCGCAGTAGATATCGGCATCGAGGATCTTTTCAGGGATGTTCTGCTGACTCGCCTCGACGATCTCGGCCTCCGGCACGACGGCCTGAATCTGCGCCACATGTTTCGGTTCGACGGGATAGCAGAGGACGATACGCATGGGCGGGATGGAACGAGGAGAAGATGGTTATCTGAAGACCGCACGGGGCAAGTTTTGCGAGGCTAGCGTAGCACCGGCATTCGGTGTTTGCCAAGGCTCCGATGGCCGATGTATTCGTAATCCATGATTTGAAGTTCTATCGAACCCCCAACGGCCTTACAGCTAAACGCCGGCGAATCGCTTCGTCTCGTAAATCGAAATGGTAATGAATTCCGCGAGAGCCGAAGATCAAGCCGATGACGGCACCGAATGCAGCCACATAGGGCGAAGCATCTGTGATCGCATCGAGGCGATCGAGCAACACGCAGCTCACCACGAGATAGACCGAGAATAAAACTCCGCCGATAAGAGCGCCTGTCAACAACGACAAAAACACAGCCGGCAGATCTCGGTATTTTCTTCTCGTGAGATCGGTTAGCACGATCAGCGTGAGTCAGCTTTTGACAAGCGCTGAAAATAACTGCAGAGGCGATAACGTCAGGCTCATTAGAAGAAAACCGAAAGGCAAGTCATAGTTGTCATACACGGCA
>JAIOPP010000047.1 GCA_021413845.1 Planctomycetia bacterium
AGATCGAACGGTCGATCTCCTGGCTGCAGAACTTCCGGCGACTGGTCACACGCTACGAACATCACGAAAATCTGTTCCTCGGATTCGTTCAACTCGCCTGCCTCGTCATCACCCTCAGACGGTTTTGAAACTACTTCTAGTTGTGCGTGACGTGCGGTTCGCGACGTCGTTAACCTGACCGTACGGCAAACACCGTGCCGTCGGATGATGCGGATGATTCCACGGCCTCCCAATAAAGCAAATACATCGATTCCTCCGATGCTCCGCTCGAAGAAGCTGAAGAATGAGCGATCGCAGCAGACGAGAGATTGCGACGATGTGCCATTTCGGCGCGGCGCGGTGTGCCGAATCGCTCGGTCGCGCAGCGCCACGATGTGCCGTCACGAACAAGCCGTGAAGAATCGCTCGTTCCACGGGCACTTAAAAGCCCGCACATGTTCAGAATCCGCTAAGCGGAATTCAAACTGAACGGAGACGTCGGCGGATCGGCCGGCGCCGGTACGGTGATTGCGATAGTCGAGTTCATTCGAGAATCGCAATACACCGAAAGGGCGTTCACCATGTCATCCCGCCGAATCCTGGTACCGGTCGATTTCACTCCTTGCAGCGACGAAGCGTTGAAGACCGCCGCGACGTTGGCTCGTGGATCGGACTCAGGGCTCCTCATCGTGCACATCGTTGAGCCGCCGATTTTGATGGAACATCCGGAATGCTTCAACGGCGCGCCGTCCGAGTTGATGAAGGAATTCCAGCAAATGCTGGACAAGATTGCGGCCTCCGTGGAAGGCTTGCCGCGCGAACAACGACTGCTTGAAGGTCCTGCGGCGGACGCGATCCTCGATCTCGCGGAGACGGAGCAGGTCGATTGGATCGTCCTAGGCACGCACGGCCGGTGCGGTACGGGCCGCCTTGGAATGGGAAGAGTCGCCGAAGCAGTCGTCCGTCGAGCACAGTGTCCCGTCTTGGTCGTAAAAGCGGCTGCCTCGCAAGCGGCCATGCTCGCGCCGGCATCCGGAAATTATTAGAGCCTGGGGGGCGATGGACTCGTGGCGGCTATAGAAGGCCACGGATCTTCGGCTGCGCCTTACTCGGCCTAGCTCATTCTCCACGCAGACTACTTGGATTTTCACGATAGAATCTAAGTCACTCGGGCAGGCTGATCATAGAGATTGCCGCCGAGGCGTCGGTAATCCGAACTGCACCGGTGTACGATTCGTCGATGACCTTTCCCCCCATCACTCGCCGCGTTCGACACTTTCAGCGATACGCTCAAGTCCTTGAGGTGCTCGCGCGTCACGGCTTCGCCGATCTCTCTCAGCAGCTCGGGCTCGACTCGCTCCTTGATCGGGCGCGGACCGCGATCGGGACCGCACCGAGCGGAACGAACGAACGGATTCCCGTCGCGGTTCGCCTTCGGACGATGCTCGTCGAACTCGGTCCGACGTACGTGAAGCTCGGCCAAGTGATGAGCACCCGGCCCGATCTTGTGCCGCAGGACTGGGTCGACGAGTTCAAGAAGCTGCAGAACAAAGTGCCGGGTGTCGACTACGGCGTGATCGAGAAGATGCTGGAGGAGGAATTTCCAGGACGCCGCAAACGACTGTTTCGTTCGTTTCAGCATCAGCCGGTCGCCGCCGGCTCCATGGCGCAAATCCATCGTGCCCGACTCCGCGATGGGACTCGGATCGTGTTGAAGTTTCTCCGACCGGGCATTCGCGAAGTCATCGCGGTCGACATGGAGATCCTCCAGGCGCTGGCGGAACTCGTGGAGGCCCACTTCGCGAACCTCGGCTACAGTCCGACCGAGATCGTGCGCGAGTTCGCCAAAGAACTTCAGCGCGAAACGGACATGATGCAAGAGGGACGCTCGACCGAGCGACTCCGCTCTCTTTTTGCGGACGATCTCGAGGTCATGTTTCCGGCAGTGTATTGGGAGGCGACGACGCACAACGTGCTGGCGATAGAAGAAATCGACGGACTCGTTCTCGCGGACCTTGGCTCGGATCGGCTCAGCCCTGACGATCGCCGCACGCTGGTTAAAAACGGTGCTCGAGCCGTCTTCCGGCAGTGCCTGGAGTTCGGCTTCTTCCACGCCGACCCGCATCCGGGCAATCTGATGGCGCTCCCCAACGGCCGCATCGCCTTCATCGACTGCGGCATGACCGGTGAGATCGACGT
Source organism: Planctomycetia bacterium (assembly GCA_021413845.1). Lineage (NCBI taxonomy): Bacteria > Pseudomonadati > Planctomycetota > Planctomycetia > Planctomycetia bacterium. Next base: position 2,179 of record JAIOPP010000047.1, read on the forward strand.
ACGGACTTCGCGGCAGCTCGCCGATCTCGTTTCCGGCGTGGTCGCGGGAGACTTGGATCGAGTGATCGCAGCGGCCGGCGCCATTACGGAAATGGACTACGAGAAGATGGAGGATCGCGCTCTGCGCGCGGATGTCAACGCGATCGTGTCGGCGTTTCGAGGAACGCCGCTAGAACGACTCAACCTCGGCAAGGTGCTGCAGGACTTTTTCGCCTCGCTCCGAACGCACCGCGTACGCTGCCCGGCCGACATCATTCTGCTCATCAAGGCGCTGACGACGATCGAATCGATCGCCCATGAACTCGATCCCTCCTTCGAGCTGGTCCCCTTCGTGCGACCCTACTTGGAAGACTTGGTCGCCAAACGATACGGCATGCCGGCCATGAAAAACCGGATGCAGCGCGGCTTGCGACAATACATCGAGCTGCTCGAAGACCTTCCCGGCGAGTTGCGGCCGATTCTCTCGCAACTCCGCAGGAACAAATTGGCCGTGAACCTCGAGCACCGCGGCCTCGATCGCGTGACGCGCACGATTGAGCATGCGAGCCGAAACATTTCGTTTGCGGTGATCATCGCGGCGATGTTCGTCGGCTCGTCGATTCTCGTCCACGCGGCCCGAATGTCGGGCGCCACGGCGCTCACCGCGGTCGGCTACGTCGGCTTCGTGGCCGCGGCCATCTTGGTCGTGGTGATGCTCGTTTCGAATCGCCGCAATCGAGGCGACTAAGGGGCTCGCTTCTTAGGCGGCTTCCGTTCCGCAACCTTCTTGGTCGTCTCTTTTGTAGCGGTCCGGACGGGGGCGACTTCGGCTTTCTTGGCCGTCGTCGGTCGCCCCTTCGGCGTAATCGCGACTGCTAAGCCCTCAAGCAGTCCCCCCGCGCCCATAGCCAGCGCCCCTGCGGCGCGACGAACGACGCGGACGCCCGCTCTGGCCGTTTCGCCGGTTAGCTCAAGTAAGCGACCGTCGGCCGCCTTGGCCGTCGCTCGCACCGAAGCCGTTACCTTCGGACCCGTCCGCTCCGCACGGGCCACGAGCGCTTCGAGTTCCTGGCGAACTTCCTTCGACGCTTTGCCGGCGTACTTCTTGACGGCGCCGAGAAAGTCGGCATCGGCGGCGAGCATCCGCTTAGCGGCGACCGACACGTTCCTGCCCGGAATCGCCCGGCCGCGTTCGCGGACTTCATCGACGGTCGTCGAACCCGCGGACGCGATCGCCTTTACGCCGTCGCTCAGACCGTCGAAGACCTCGCGCAATACATTGCGACTCGAAGCCGGGATGCTCTTGTCGACGGTCGCCACGGCTCCTTCGAGGACTTCTTGGACCAACTTGGGCACGTCGCTCAACGAGAGTTTGCGATCGCGGAATGCGGCGATCGATAACGCGCGGACGCGATCTCGCACCGCAGCGCCTTCGGCGGCCTCTTTCGCACCGGCCTTGGTGTGATGAGCGCCGGTCTTTTTCGTAACCATGGGTTGGATTTCCAAGGGGTATGTGAACTGACTCGTCGGTGACGTGAACTCAAATCCCTGTTGCAACGATGTATTTGAGCACGAAAATCCGAAAGGGATACAGAGCGGTTGACTTCGTTCGAAATCCGACTAACCGGAGAAAACCTTTCGCAACCAGCTTGCGATCCCATTGTTCGGCTTCGACACCGCCTGGGAGCTCGAAGTCTTCGCATCGTCCGCGGCCATATGCCCGGTGATACTCTTGATTCTGACCCGATAATAGATGGGTTCGAGCGATGCGGTCGTGTCCTGCCCGGGACGCGTTGCCCAGACGTCGCTTCCAGGCTGCCACCACATAGGTAGAGTATTAAGCGCAGTCCACGCTTCCCGCCGTCTATCGGCGAACGTCGGCTGACGAGGTTCGGCGGCCGCGGTGACCGCGACGAGGTTTCGCGGGTGCTCAGGGGACCGAAGCGTCAACCTCTCCGTCTCGAGAGCAGCCGGCAATTCCTCGTATTCTCCGATCACGATGACGCTGACCCATTGATCGAAGTCTAGGACCTCATCGACTTCGACGCAGACCAATGGATTGGCTCGCATCCACTCGACCTTTCGACCCCGTGTGGTGAAACCATAAAGACTTTCTGAAGCCTCATGGTAAGCCAGATGCGTGGGGACGATGTACGGCTGGTTTTCATGTGCACATGCCAATCTTGCAAGCTTCGCGCCGGCCAATACCTTGAGGCATGCCGACGGGGCCATCTCGCGAATCACCATCGCATATCCCCTTCTCGTGGCGAATAGCTTTTTAGAGAAGCCCGTTGACACATGGCCCGATCCGCAAGCGACTCCGATCGCATGCTCGATGATGGCATGCATAAACGTGACGTCATTTTCATGGCGACTCTCGTGTATCAGTGATGTGAACTCGGATACCCGATAAGCAACTCTTGGGCCGACCGATCCCGATTCGCGGAATCGAGGTGCGGAGACTTGCACGGGAGCGTGATTTCGAAGCTCTGAAGCGCTCCACGAAGTCGCGATAAATCGCGGTTCGATGGATGCGAAAGGAGGTGGCCGCGGACCGCAGCCGTGCGTCGCTGAAGGTGCATCGTTGATAAGCAGTCGGATCGGAACGCCGGAGCGACTCGCCGTCGGATCGATGCAAGCTGTGCGGATTCGGTCATTCAAGAGGGATCTTGCGTGCGAATCGGCGCGCATACCGAACAGTGCCCGCGGCGGTTTGCAAAGTTGAGTCGATTGAAGGCGCGACGCTCAACCGGTTTTTTCATCTGGGATTAGAGGCGATTCTTTAGTTACGACCGAGAAAAATCCCGGCGGCGGTCACGGAGGGTATCCGCATTGCATAACGAACGCGTCGAATACCCGCGTTCCAACAATCGAGGTGGCCCATGTGCATCAATCCGACTCCCGCCGAAAGTATTCTTCCAACGGCGGCGTGGCGTCGCTTGCATCGGGCGGCCTTGGTCTTCGCCGCAGTAGCGTTCATCGTGGCGTCGGTTTCGCCGACGATGAGTGCCGACCTAAAGTGGAACGATGCGCCGGTGGTGGGTTACGCGCGTGTCGCGCCGTTGGATCGTTTGCAGCGAGATCTCTCCTTCTTGGGCGAGAACGTCGACGGCGGAAAATCAATCGGCGGCGTTAAGGATGCGATCACCGAGCTCTCGGCAGGAATCGACTCTTCGCGACCCGCGGGGCTCGTCGTTTACGCCGACCAGACATTGAACATCGTGATCTTCGTCCCGCTGAAGGATGAGGAGAAGCTACTGGCCGCACTCCGTGCGCGATTCGGCTGGGAGTTCCGTCGCAGCGACGACGGGCTTTATCGCGGCGGGAATGTGAACGTCGCGGCGCGCGTCTCGGGCTCATGGCTTTTCGTGACGGGAGCGACCCATGAAGCGCGACTGAAAACTCTTCCGGAAGATCCGACGCGGTTGTTCGAAGGCTTGGATCCGACCGTCACGGGTCAAGCGGCGGTGTTACTCGATCGCTTGCCGGCCGAACTTAGAAAGACATTCGACGCCATGATCTTGGAATCATTCGCTCCGACCAAGAGCGGCGACGCGGCGACCCCGTCGAACATCCAGTGGGTAGGCCCTCTCGTTAAGCAATGGCTTTCGGAAGCGCAGCGGTGGGAAATCGAGTTGCAATGCCTGCGACCGGTCGAGCAGCTCCACGTGACATCGCGATTGGTCCCGATGAAGGAGAGCAAACTCGAGCGTTGGATCGAAGCGGCCGCTCAGCGTCCATCGATGTATGAGCACCTGGCTTCGGAGAAAGCGGCCGCGGCGATCATCTCTTCGCTGGCGTTGGACGCCGCGACGATCGAGCCGTTGCTCAGCGCGTGGGAGCAGCAGTCTGCGAAGGCCCGAAAGGCAGCCCCTTCGCCGGACGCTCCCCACGCCGAAGTGCGAACGCTCGGCAGGCTCGTCGCTCAAAGCCTGGAGGCGGTGACCAAGACCTTGCGAACAGGAGAACTCGACGGCGGCGTCGTGATCGAGCGACAGGGAAAAGAGCACTTGCATGTGCTGGCCGGCGGCACGCTCTACGACTCCCGCGCCATCGAGAAAACCGCGATCGAAGCCGCCGAGATGCTGCAGCCGCAGCCTGGGTTTCGCGCCTTGAACTGGGCCGTGTCTCAGAACGGCGACGTCTCGTTGCACCAACTTCAGCTCTCTATGCCCGACGACAACGCGCGCCGGATCTTCGGCGATTCCATGTACACGGTCGTCGGCTTCGGTCCGGACAAGCTCTATGCGGCGGTCGGAGATCAGGAAGCGATCGCGAAGCTCTCGCTGGCTATCTACCGTTCGAAAGAAGATCGTCCATCGCGCGGTGAGCCGCTTCGCATCACGTTGCGCATGGCTCCGTTCATGGCCTTGTTGAATGAGTTCTCCGACAAGAAGTCGGATTCAAACGAGCAGGTTCGCATCATGGCTGAGCAGATCGCGCCCTATAAGAAGAACGACACGCTTGAGTTTACGACTCGGGCTGCGGAAGGAGCGCTGGAGAATCGGCTGCGGATCGATATGGGGGTCGTAAGGATGTTCGCAGCGGCGATTCCTGCTTCGCCGAAGACACCGGCCATCGATGTCGCCGCTCCGGTCTCACCGCCGTCGTCATCGGCTGGCCACGGAAACCTAACGTTGCGGCTCACCCGCGGCGAGACGTTTCCGCTGGAGTTTTACACGGAAACCAAAATGACGACCAAGATCGGCGACGGCGAGCGCATCGATCGCGGACGCTACTCGTTGCTCTATCAATTCCGCGTGTTGGACGTCGCCAAGGATGGTTCGATGCAGATCGAGACTTGGCTCGCTCGGGCGACGATCGATAAGGAATCGCCCGAGGGCAAGACGACCTTCGATTCGGCGCGGCCACCGAAGCCGGAGGAGGCCGATGCCGAGATGCTGTTGCATGGCCTGATGGTGAACCGGAAGTTGACGCTGACCGTCCGCCCCGACGGCACGATCGCCAAGGTCACCGGGATCGAAAGCGCGATCGAGTCGGCGCTCGACGACGAGCTGAAGCCGCCGGCGAACGAGCGCGAAAAAGCTCGTGCCTTCGTCGCGCAGGGACTGAACGAACCCGGATTGCGGGATGCGCTGACGCGCGGGTTTGAGTTTTACCCGACGGCAGCGGTGCGAGTCGGCGATCGGTGGACTCGAACGACCGAGAACTACACGAGCATCAACTTTCTCTTAGACAGTCGCTTTCAGCTGAGATCACTCACGGCGGAGGAAGCGACGCTTGGGGTGAAATCGCAGGTTCGCGAAAAGGACAAGACCGGGGCTGCCGAGCAACCGATCCAGTGGGACATCGCCGGCTCGCAAAGCGGTTTCATCCTTGTCGATCCACGCAACGGCCGACTCCGTTCAGGAGAATATGATCTGCATCTTCAAGGCGAAGCGACTCTGAAGATCGGCGGCAAGCCGGAAGTCCGACCGATCGTCGCCGATTTCAAGATGATCGTCGGAGAGCCTGAACGGGTCGCCGCGAAGAGGAACGCTACGAAGCCCTAACCCGCGACCGTCGGACGGCATGGTGGAGGGCTTGACCTCTCGAGATGCGGGCGATTCGGCACAGCGACGATCCTTTTCGCCACACTTCAACGCTTCCGCGCGCCGCAAACGCTCGGAAGCGACTTCCGATTCCGCGGCACGCGATCTGCGTTATCGGAGCGACGAACGGGCTACGACGATTCAAGAGATTGCAAGGCTAAGGACGCAAATCATGACCGCAGTCGCGACCGACTTCATCAAACGCTTCGCCCAGATCGGCATCGAAGACATTGCGAGCGTCGGCGGCAAGAACGCCTCGCTCGGGGAGATGGTTCGCGAACTTGTACCGCGCGGGATCCGCGTACCCGACGGCTTTGCCGTCACGGCCGAAGCCTACCGCTACTTCCTCACGGCGAATCGGCTCGACGACGAAATTCGCCGCGAACTCGGCGCACTCGACGTCGGTGATGTCGCCGCTCTGCAACGGTGCGGCAGCCGTGTGCGACAACTGATTCTCGACGCGACTTTTCCCGACGACCTGCGGCAGGCGATCGTCGAAGCGTACGGCTTTGCGGGCCAACAGGAAACCTATCTCAACGTCCAAGGACCGACGCAACTGCTTGAGACCTGCAGGCGTTGTTTCGCGTCGTTGTTCACCGATCGGGCCATCAGCTATCGAATCGACAAGGGTTTCGATCACTTGAAGATCGCCCTTTCGATCGGCGTGCAGAGAATGGTCCGCTCGGATCTCGCCTCGTCCGGGGTCATGTTTTCGCTCGATACGGAAAGCGGCTTCGCCGACGCGGTCTTAATCAACGCCGCGTACGGACTGGGAGAAAACGTCGTTCAAGGTGCGGTCAACCCGGATGAATACTACGTCTTCAAGCCGACGCTTAAGCAAGGGCTTCGCCCGATCATTCGCCGGACGCTCGGCACGAAGGAGTTCAAGCTCATCTACGATGTCGGCGGCTCGAAGATGGTTCGCAACGTCCCGGTCGCGGAAACCGACCGTCGCCGCTTTGCTTTGAACGACGATGAAGTGCTCGAACTCGCCCGTTATGCGATCGAAATCGAAAAACATTATAGCGCCAAGCGCGGTCTGCCTACGCCGATGGATATGGAATGGGCGAAGGACGGTCGGACGGGCGAACTGTTCATCGTGCAGGCAAGGCCCGAGACGGTCGTGTCGCAACGCTCCAGCGGCATCATGGAAACGTATCGGTTGGAAAAGCGCGGCGAGGTGCTCATTTCAGGGCGTAGCATCGGCGAAAAGATCGCCGCGGGGCCAATCCGCAAAATCGAGAACTTACGGCAACTAAGCACGTTTCAAGATGGCGACGTTCTGGTTGCCGACAAGACGGATCCCGACTGGGAACCGATTATGAAGCGGGCCGCGGCGATCGTGACGAACCGCGGCGGTCGTACTTGTCATGCCGCGATCGTCAGTCGCGAATTGGGCGTGCCGGCGATCGTCGGCACCGAGCACGGCACCGAGCGACTGACCGAAGGAGCTGAGATCACGATCTCGTGCGCCGAAGGCGACACCGGTTATGTCTACACCGGACGATTGCCGTTCACGGTCGAAACGACCGACCTGAGCACGATGGCTCATCCGCACACGAAGATCATGGTGAACGTCGCCAATCCGGATGAAGCGTTCGGGCTGAGCTTCTTGCCGTGCGACGGCGTCGGCCTAGCGCGCGAGATCGCGCGACTTACGGAAGGGTACGCCGATAAACCGCAGTACTTCGTCGATCGCTTAGCCGAAGGGGTCGCTACGTTGGCGGCGGCGTTTTATCCGCGCGACGTCATCGTCCGGATGAGCGACTTCAAGACCAACGAGTACGCCCATCTCATCGGCGGGGCGCCGTACGAGCCGATCGAAGAGAATCCGATGATCGGATTCCGCGGTGCCTCGCGCTATTACGATCCGCGCTATCGCGACGGCTTCGCTCTGGAATGCCGCGCCATGCTCAAGGTCCGCGAAGAGATGGGGCTGACGAATCTCAAGCTGATGATTCCGTTTTGCCGCACGGTCGAAGAAGGCCGTCGCGTGCAACAAGAAATGGCGAAGCACGGGCTCGTGCGCGGTCGCAACGGCTTGGAACTGTACGTCATGTGCGAAATCCCGAG
>JAIOPP010000048.1 GCA_021413845.1 Planctomycetia bacterium
GGCAAAATCGTTACGGTTTTCCAAAACTTCAACACAGGAGTCGTCCGATAAGTGAAGCGATCCGATTGATCGGGCTCGAACATCCGCTTTCACTAAGGTTCGCGTCATGTCGCGTGTTGTCTCCCTCAGCGTCATCGCTTCGCTCGTCTTCTTCGCCCTACCGGTGCAAGCTCAAGAGCTGCTTCGTTGGGAGACCGATCTCGCGAGCGCTCAAAAGCAGGCCGCCGCTTCGAACCGGTTGGTGCTCGTGCACTTCTGGGCGAGCTGGTGCGGGCCGTGCCAGGAGATGGAGAAGTCCGTCTTCAATCGGCCGAATCTCGGCACGGCGATCACGCCGTACTTCGTGCCGGTGAAGATCTCGGTCGAAGACCCGACGGGCCAAGAGATCGCCAAGCAACTCGGCGTCAGTAAGCTGCCTTGCGACGTGATGATGACCGCCCAAGGACAAGTGATCTCCTCGAGTTTGGGATTCAAGCCTGCGGAAAAATACGTGGCGATGTTGAATGAGGCCGCGCAACAAGGCTTGGCTCAGGCCCGCTCGAATGGGCTCGGGCCTGTAGCCGCGACTCCGCCTGCCGCTGCCGCTCCGGTGGCTGCAAGTGCTCCTGCAGCGGCTGGGCCGGATGCCGGTCGCTACGCGCCGCCGGCCGATGGTCGCTACGCCGCTTACGCTCCGCCGGTGACGGCTCAAGCCGCACCGCCTGCTGCAGCCGCTCCGGTCGCCGCCGCTCCTGCCGCCGCGTCGCGCGGTGCGACTCCTCCGGCCGACGATCGCTATGCCGCTTACTATCAAAACCGCGGCGTGGCCGCTCCGACGACTTCAGCCGCGCCGGTCGCCGCTGCGGCTGCCGGCGTCGCCGCCGCGCCTACGACCTCGAACGTCGGCAGCCGCTACGCGACGCCGACCGCTTCGGCTCCGATCGCTGCGACCCCCGCTGCTCCTGGCGCGGCGGCTCAGGTCGCCACAACTCCGGCAGCAACGACGTCGGTCGCTGCGACTCCGGCCATCGCTCCGACGACGACCACCGCCGCACCTGCCGCGGCATCGGCTCCGGTCCAACCCCCGGTCGCCGCTCCTCAAGCTCCCGTCGCACCGCCGGCGGCCACCGCTGCTCCGAGGGCAGCCGTGAATTCGACCGCTGCCGCCAATGGCACCGTTGCTCCGACGAAGTCGCCGCTCGAAGCGCAACTGCCGGCCGGTTCGCCGCCGCTCGCGCTCGAAGGTTATTGCCCGGTCACCGTGATCGAGAAGATGGTGTGGACGAAAGGGAACCCGCTCTACGGCGCGATCCACCTCAATCGCACCTACCTCTTCCCGACGGCCGAACAACAAGCGAAGTTCTTGGCCAATCCGGATCGCTATAGCCCGATCATCTCGGGCAACGATCCGGTCGTCGCTTTAGAAAAGAACCAGATCGTGTCGGGCAAGCGAGAACACGGCCTGATGTTCGAAGAACGGATGATCCTGTTCTCGAGCAAAGAGTCGTACGACAAGTTCTGCAAAGAGTCGAAGCGTTACACGACCGAACTACAGCAAGCGCTGCAAACCTCGAACGCGGTGCGCCGGTAGTTGAGCTTGTGGGGCGAACGACGAGCCCGGACTATCGGCGGCGACATGAGCTACGGCTCTACCGAACGACCGAAATGAGTCCTTAATCGCCGACAGGTTCGTTCGATCGCCTCGTCTCGATCGTCGGGCCGCAGCTTCCGCTCTTCGATCATGAGCTCGGCCAACTCGTCGAGCGTCGTGCGAGATAAATGTCGGGCGAAGTGCAGCATCAGCCTCCGTTCGACGAGGTCTTCCAAGCGTTGCACCCAAAGCGTGCGGATCGCGCGACGAACCACGCCGCGCGAGAATGCTGTGCCCGCCACGGCTCGTCGGTCGCCATCGCCGGCTAGCTTCGCAGTTTCCTCGGGCCCATCTTCGAGAATGTTTTCGATTCTTCGCTCGCGCGAGACATGGGTTGCCGCGCGGTTCAGCTTCCGCAGCACGATGCCGGCCGCTTCTTCGGCCAGCGCGCGGCAGGTCGTCAACTTCCCACCGACGAGGGTCCACGCGGGCCAAGGTGCCGCCGAGAGTTCGACGACCGAATGCCTGCGCGAGATGGCGGCCGGGGTCGAGGCGTCGGCATAGGGCAACGGGCGCACTCCGGCATAGTGGAGCGCGACGTCGCTGCGCACGAGCCCGATGCCGGGCAGAACGTCGTTCGTCAGTTCGAGCAGGTACGTGATCTCCGCTTCCGAGGCGATTGCGATAGCGGGATCACCGACGTACGGCATGTCGGTCGTGCCGATGAGCACCCCTTCGCCGAACGGCAAGATGAACACCGGTCGTCCGTCGGCTGCTTCGGCGTAGATGGCCGCATCGCGCAACGAACCTTCACGCACATCGGCGGCTTGCAACGCGGCCCGCAGCGCGTCGTGAAACACGACGATGTGGCTCCCCTTCGTGCCGCCGATCAGCTTTCGGCTGGGGAATCCTAAGGTTTCGAGAGTCGCATCGCCCCAAGGCCCGCTCGCGTTCACGACCGCAGCCGGCTCGAAGCGCAGAGGCGCCGAGTTGTCGACCTGCGCCGTGTCGCTGTTCGTCACGACGACGGTCGAGCCTTCGACTGCGACATGGCTATAAGTACGCACCTCGAACTGGGTGCCGGCCTGCTCGGCAGCCCGTCGCGCATCGGCGAGCAACGCGGCGACGAAGCGTTCGGGATACGGCATCTGGCCGTCGAAGTAGGTGCAGAGGTTTCGATAGCGAGGCGCGAGCAGAGTTCTACGTCGGTCGTCGATCGGTTGCGTGCTCGAGCGCGGGAGCGAAGTCTTGCCGGAAAATTGATCGTAGAAGAACAAACCGGTTCGCACGAGCCATAGGCCGCGGCGCGATTTCGGTCGGTAGCGGCCGCCGAGAACGAGCTTGCCGACGGCATCGATAAATCCGCCGAGTCGACGTTCGACCGGAATCTGAAACTCCAAGGCGCGCACGAAGTCGGGAGCCAGACGAAGCAGCCGCGCACGTTCTTCCAGCGATTCACGCACGAGCGCCGTGTCGGCATATTCGAGATAGCGCAAGCCGCCGTGAATCAGCCGCGAGGAATAGGCCGTCGTTCCCGAGGCGATGTCGCCGGAATCGACCACGATCACATCGAGGCCGTCGAGCACCAGCTCGCGCGCCAGCGACGCTCCATTGATTCCGGCACCGATGATCAGTATCGGATTCAATACGCAAACTCAACGAGCTATGAGTTCTTGCGACGGGCCCGATCGATGTTCAGCACGGCGGCGCGAATGCCTTCCAACTCCGGGTTCAACCGCAGAGCCCGACGGAAGCATTCGAGTGCGTCGTCGGTTTCTCCCATGTTCAGATAGCATTGGCCCATGCCGGCGGCGGAGCCGAAATGGTAAGGGTTGATTTCGAGTGCCCGGCGGCAATCGGCGATGCTCTCGTTGTAGCGGCCGAGGCCGTATTGCGAGATGGCCCGTTGGTTCCACGCTTCGGCGAACCAGGGTGCGAGGTCGACCAATTCCGTGGCTCGCACGAACGCTTGTTCATGCCGGCGTTCGACGTTGTCGCGAATCACCTGCTCGAGCAGTTTTTGCTGGATCGGAGTGCCGGCGCGACACCACACGGCCCGCACCGCGTTCTCGGCCAGAGTTCGGACGCCGCGGTCGCCGTCGCGCAGGGCCTTGCCGAGAGCGGCGTTGACGTCGTAATTTCCCAGATAGCCGAGCGCTAAGGCTGCGGCCCGGCGGCAACTCCGCGAGGAGCTTTCGAGGAGCCGCTCGAGCGTCGCACAACCGTATCTCGACGAGACCTTGCGAATGAACGCCGCGGTATCGTGGTCGTCGAGAAACTGCTGGTAGACGAAATCGAGCAGCGGCAAGCGGATGGGAGAGCCGCTCACGATAGATACTCCTAAAATAACGCCGGTAACGATGGTAACGTCCGATTTCTCGGTCTTTTCAGTGTAATTGGGAATGGCGGTGTTGCCAGAATAATCGCTATAAAAGAACCTGACTTTTCCCAAACACCTTTCGCCGGGGCGGAAATGAGGCCGAAACAGCGGGCGGAAAAGCCGGCGACGAGGCCGCGGCGATGCGCGCCGCAAGGTAGCTTCCGAGCCGTTTTTCGATCCTGGTCGATCCTGGTTGCGGCGGTCGGCTGCTCGTGCTTCGCGGCGACCGCCGGAGCGCAGGGAGCGACAGGTGCTGCATCGCTCGCGCAGACCGCCGCCGAACTGCAAGCTCGGCTGCAAGCGCGCATGAGCGGCTCGTGGACCGGCTCGCAGATCCGTAGCGCGGCCTCGGGCTTGGCGAAGAATGCCGAAGTCGCGCTCTGTCTCGATCGCCGCGTCGATCCGGAGTCGCCGCTCGAGTTGTCGTTCGCGGATACTTCCGTCGCCGAGATTTGGCGACGCATCGCCGAAAGCCATGAGTTGGCGGTCGTGTCGTTCGGGCCCGTGATTTATCTGGGGCCGAAGTCGACCGCGCGCGATCTTAAGACCTTGGCTGCGCTGCGGCGCGACGATGCGAGTCGTGCGGCTCCCGCGTTGAAGGCGAAGCTATCGGAGTCGCGACCGACGACGTGCGAGGCTCCTTGCGAATCGCGCGCGCTTTGGACTTCCTTGGCGACCGAGGCAGGCCTGCGAACCACGAACCTCGAGCGGATGCCGTTCGACGTCTGGCCTGCCGTCGATTGGGCTCCGCTGCCGCTCGTCGATCGGCTGACGCTCTTGGCCGTGCAGTTCGACCTGACGTTTAAGCTCGACGCCACGGCCCGCACCCTGACGTTCGAGCCGCTGCCTTCGTCGATATTGATCGAGCGGAGTTACCCCGCCGGCTTGAAGCCGCAAGAGACGCTGGCCCGATTTCGCGCGCTTGCGCCTCTGGCGACCGTGCGACTCGCCGGTGCGAAGATCGCGGTCGTCGGGAAAGTCGAAGACCATGAGCTCGTTTCCGGCACCGGCTCATCGGCGGTCGCAAATACTGCAGCGACGAGCCCAGCGGTTCCCGCGGCTGCAAAGCAACTGTTTACGCTCCGCGTGAAGGACGTCCCGCTCGATGAGCTGATTCGCGTGTTGCAAGAAAAGCACAAGCTGAAGATTCGGGTCGACGAAGCGGCGATCAAAGCGGCCGGACTGACGCTCGATCGCCGCACCGAGGTCGACGTCGCCAAGGCCACTCTCGAAGAACTGCTCGAGCAAGCCGCCGCTCCGCTCGGCCTCACTGCGCGGCGCGATGGAGAGACCGTCGAGATCGGCGTGCGCGCCGCTGCTCCGAAGTAATACTTTCGTTCCGAAAGAGACTGTCGTTGCCGGCAGCGTCGTCGCGAAACAGGATCGCAGCAAGGCGCTAAAGTCACCGCGATCGTCCCGCTTGACGATGCCGGCACGCAAGCGTTCGTTGCGATATGAAGGCTCGTCACCGGCTTTTATAATTCCGACGTTTTGCGAATGAACTCGCGCGCGGGACGCGGCGTAAGGCTGATAGAGACCGATCGCATCAGGTCGAACTTTTCGCGAAGAGCTTTTGCCGCCGAGGCAACTTCGCAAGCGGAGTCCTAACGACTAGGACCGCCTCCAAAATCACAGGATAGGGACATCGGACATGGGGATGGATTCCGATGAAAACCAAGCTCTTGATCGCCGTCGCGTTGTGCGCGCAAATCTTTTCGCTCGGCTGCGCCGCTGCAGCCCCGCGGTATCACGCGTATCGCTTGCCGCAGTACCAAGCGAGCGTCGAAGTGCAGGCCCCGATCGGAAAGGATCCGGAAGTCGTGGCGCGGATCACGTTCGGCCAACTCGGCGGCTCGGCGGTCAAATAAGTACAGGCACGCACCGCCCTGCGAACGGCCCGCGGCTTACGACAAGGCTTTCCTCACCGTGTCGCGGAAGCCTTCTTCGATCTTTCCTTTGAACATCATCGCCGCGAACGGAATCTCGCCGTTCACGGCGACCTTGTCCGGCTCGACGGTCATCGCCCCCTTGATCGCCATGCCGAAGCTTTTGAGCGAAAAGTCGACGACGTGGTCGCTGTCCCACTTGCTCCAGTCTTCGTGCATGTCGCTCACCTTGTCGGCGGCGTACTCGCGCATCTTTTCGAGATAAGCACGAAGGTCCTTCTTCGCTTTTTCGAGGCCGGCGGTGTGCGGGACGGAGAAGTTGAACTTAGGCATGACGTGCTTTGCGAATGAAGTGTGGTGGCGGCGAACGATGCGATGCAAGCCGGCTTAGCCGAGCTTCTCTTTCAGTTCGGTCAACAAGCGAACGGCGTGACCGATCTCCGCTTTTTGGCGCTCCGGTTCTTGGGCGATCTCGCGCTCGATCGTGAGCGGGCCTTCGTAACCGATTTCCCGCAGCGTGTGCAAGTAGTTGTACATCCCGACGTCGCCTTGGCCGAGCGGCATTTCGCAGCCCCATTCCTTGCCCGGATGCTTCGCCCAAGAGCCGTCTTTGCAATGGACGCTGCGTACGAACTTACCGACTTGCTTCAGCGCCGCGATCGGTTCGCCGGAGCCGTAGAGAATCATGTTCGCGGGATCGAAGTTGATGAACAGGTTGTCGCGCCCGACGGCTTGAATGAAGGTCAGCAGTCCGGCGGCGGTTTCTTGTCCGGTTTCCAGATGCAAGGCCTGGCCGTTGCGTTGCACGTAGTCGCAAAGTTCGCGCGCGACGGCGACGATCTCTTGGAATGTCTTGTCTTTTACGTCGTGCGGCACGAAGCCGATATGCAGCGCTACGACTTTGCAGCCGAGCAGCTTCGCGAAGTCGGAGATCTCCTTCATCTCCTGCACGCGCGCGGCACGCGTTTCCGGCGGCACGAGGCCGACGGTGCGGACCACGGTCGGAATGTCGGCGTAGCTCTCGCCGTCGAAGCCGCCGAAGACGGCCGTGAGCGTCAGGCCGTAGTCCTTGAGCTTCGCCAGGAACGCTTGCGCCTTTTCCGGCGTGCGGCTTTCCGGATGCGGGGCATGCAGTTGGATCGTCGGCACGCCGAGTTCGCGCGCCACTTCCAGCTTCACGCCGAGCCCGGCGTCGATTCCGGCAAATACTCCGATCGCCCACTTCGTCATCGGATCAGCTCCTGCTCTGTGTCTTTAAGCGTTCGACCTTTAAGCGTTCGGCCCGCGTTTAGCTTCTTAGGTCGCGGTCGGAATACGCCGCGTGCTAAACCTTCACTTCCGGCTTTTCCCCTTCGGGGGTTTCATCGCTGTTGATGTCGAACCATTCGGGCTTGAATTCGATCCGCTTGTTGTCGCGGATCGCGATGTTGGTCGTGAGCGCGATGATCGCGTCCGACATGGCGACTTCGGGATGGCACTTCGGCTTGTTCTTCTCGAAGTCGAAGTTCTCGATGCACCAGGCCCAATGCTCGATCTCTTCGCGATAGCCTTTGCTCGGTGGAGCGGCTTCCAGGGCCTTTTCGCCGGCCGCTGCGCTCGGAGGGGCGCTCGAGGTCGTGTCGAGCACGGCCCCGCCGTCTTTGCTTTTGACGACGTCGACGAACGTCGAAGGGCCGTCCGTCGGGAAGAGCCCGTAGTCTTGTTCGAGTTCGAGGATGATCGTTCCCTTGGTCCCCATCACCACTTCGCCGTAGCCACCCCAAGGGTTGCCGTTGATCGACGAATAGGAAACGACCGTCTTCTTCTGCTTCTTCGCGTCGTCGTTCGGGTCGTAGTCGAGACCGGGGAACTCGAAGTTGCAATGCACGTGGTCATCGACTTCGCGATCGTTCGCGAACAGGCTCCGCACGCCGACCGCCGACACGTTGAGCGGCTTGGCCTTCTTGCCGTCTTTACGCTGCGCGCTGCAGAAGATGCCCGCGGCGTCGAGCTGATGGCTGCCGAGCTCGGCCATGAGGCCGGCACCCGTGCGAGCCCATAATCGCCAGCGGATCAATTCTTCCAGCGGCGACACGACGTACGGCTTGAGCGAACCTTGGCCGGGAATCGTCTTCTCGACGTAGCCGTATTTTCCGGCGTCGACGTCTTTATCCATCATCAAGAGCTCAAGCTGCGTCACCTTCTTCTGCAGCGCTTCGATCTGACTCCCCGAGGCCGACTTCAAGGCCGTTTGTGCGGCGAGCAGGTCGGCGGCCATCTTGTCGTTGGGCAAGGCCGGCTGCCAACTATCGCGGCCCGGCAGATTGCGGCGATGCCACTGCGCACGGATGTGATGCAGGTCGCCGATCAGACCGCGCTTGATCACGTCGACGGCGTTGTCGTACAAGATGCTGTAGTGCCGTTGATGGCCCGTCGCGAGGTGCAGCTTCTTCTGATTGGCGACGCGGCCCATGCTCTTGCACTTGCCGACCGTCTGCCCCATCAGCTTCTCGGTAAGGACGTGCTTGCCGGCGTTCATCGCTTCGATCGCGACCGAATGATGCAGGTGCAACGGCAAGGCGATGATGACCCCTTTGATGTTCGGGTCGGCGAGCATTTCCTTGTAGTCGGCCGAGACTTTGATGTGCTTCTTGGCTTCGTCTTCCGACTTGTAGCCGTATTTCGCCATCAGGCCCGGCCGCACGGCTTGGACCGACGGAGAGCTTTGGTCGCCGTGCAAGGCGCGATGGATGTTGTACGGGCGAATGTCGGCGATGGCGACGACGTCGACGTAGTCGGGGTTGAGCGCTCCGATGAGCACGCCCCCTTCGTCGCCGGTGCCGATGATGCCGATCGGCAAGGGGTTCTTCATCTTCGTGTAGCCGAAGTAGAAGGCACCCATGCCGGCCGCGCCGACTGCGCCGCTGGCGGCGCTGCGCACGAGGAACTCGCGCCGCGTCAGTTCGCTGCCGATCGCCGTTTGGAAGTTAGTCCGACCTACCGCTTTTTCCGCAGGATTCAGGGCATTCATGTCCGACGTTCATCCTTATTCCGCAAGAAGGGGCGCACGCATAAATTGTGCACGAAGTAATCGAATCCGCCCCAACGGCCGGTCGGGAGCGTTGCCAAAGCGAAGCAAGCCATCATTTCGACGAACTCTTTCGTCACGAACATCGTGTGTCCTTGGGCCGGATGCGGATCGGGAGCGTAATAGCCGGGCCATTGCCATTTCGCCGCGACGATCGCCGCGAGGAAGATCCCCCCGCCGAGCGCGGCCAAACGCGAAAAGAGCCCGACGATCAGACAGGCGCCGATCGCGATGTTGGCGTAAGTGACGAACTTGTCGGTGTCGGTGAAGACCTCCTTGATGGTCGGCACCATTTGCTTTTCACGATCGTCGAGCGGCAAGGTCCGCTGCAGATCGGCATGGAGCCCGTCGTGCTGATCGTCGATCCATTTCAGCCAGGGGCGACCGTCGGCGCGGAGCTTTTGCTCGGCTTCCCACAAGCGCTTCCGCTCGAAGACCACGCCGCCGTCTCTAGCGTCGACCTCGGCTTTCTTTTGGTTGAGCTTATCCCACTCTTGGAAGTAGTCGGCGAACAGCTTCTTGTTGCTCGGGTCGTTCAGGAACGACTTGACGTTGTCTTTCCGCGCGGCCAAAGCTCGATCGGCGAGCGACTTGGCATCCCCCTCCAGCTTCATCTGCACCGCGAACCGGTCTTGATACCGATCCATCTCGTCGGTGTTCCATTGCTCCGACAGGCGCTTACGCCCCTCGAAGTCTTTCATCACTTTGTTGTGAAAGTAGTCGGCGAAAGGGCCCGACGCCTGACTTAAGTAACCGTCGGCGGAGAAATCTTGTTGTTGATATTTCCAGATTCCTTCGTAGAGGATGTGCCAACCGATCGTGATGCGCAAAAGCACCAACGCGGCGGCGCCGAAGAAACCGATACGAGCGCTAGAACAAGACAGAAACGCCTCCAGTACCCGATGCGGGGCGCAGGGGGATGCGGGAACGAGGGATCAGGCAGGACGACGGACACTCACGTCGAGGGGTGTGCCTTAGGGGGTGCGACACCGACACGAACCGGGAGTTGCCCCGCATTCTAAACGTGATCCTCACGGTTCGCCAGCGGGCGGATCGAGGACCCAGACGATTTTCCCCGGCTAAAGTAGCAGGCACGTTCCACGTGCCGTAGCCACATGCGCCGTTCGATCGCGACGCACGATCGCGACGCACGCAACCTCCGTTCACACACAACCTCCGTTCAATAGCCCCGGATGCATATCCGGGGCCGCACCGTGATGATCGTTCCGTATCAGCTGTGGCGGACGGCACGTGGAACGTGCCTGCTACTTAAACAAAGCACGGCCGTGATCGCGCCTTGTTGCGACTTAAAAAACATTCGTGCGTCGTCGCCCGAGCGGGCCGGGCT
>JAIOPP010000049.1 GCA_021413845.1 Planctomycetia bacterium
CCGCCGAGCGCTCGGAGGCTTTCCGGCAGCTACTCGCCGTCGCTGATAAGGAAAACTCCGAAGCTTGGTTTCAACTCGGCAATTGCTTCGAGCATGGCTGGGGCACGGAGCCGAATGTCGCGAAAGCAACTGATTGGTATCGGCGGGCAGTCGAGAGAAAACATGCCGGTGCCGTCGTTCGATTGGCGCATCTTAAGTTGCAAGGAGACGATGCTGCCGCGCGAGAAGCGATCGACCTACTGATCGTGGCTAGTAATCAAGGAATTGGCGAGGCCTCATGGATTCTCGGTTGGGCACATGAATATAGGGTCCTGGAAGGAGAGCGAAGCACCTTTCATTCCAAGAAGCCGCTGGTTGCCAAAACTTGGCTCCTTCGACTCACGGATGTCGACGTCCCAATTAGTCGCCTTGGATTCGCCCGCCAATGGGGAATGTGGAATTCGCGAGGCCCCACCGTTCCCGAGGCTCTTGCTTGGTACAAGAAAGGAGAACTTTCGGGCAATAGCAACTCCCGCGTGACGCTCTTATTCGATCGTTATGAAGACCAGGTGCAGCGTTATGCCGAACCAGCAGTTATGGAGGAGGTAAACGACATCGTCGACCACGCCGAACCGCGCATCGGAGGGGCGCTGGCAAGTTGGTATCACTATTGCAGTTCGATTATCCAGAAGCCCGAATTCGCTGAAAGTATTTGGAAGAAGTCTCTCCCCGGTCTGGAAAAGCTTGCGGAAACCGAGGATGAAGAGGCGTTGAAGCTTCTTCAGTTCTATCATTTTCGTGTTCGAGAAGATTCCGTATCGTACGAGTCCAAAATCGTTTCCGTGATCCGTAGAAAGGCCGAACTCGGCGATCCCGCGGCGCAATACGACTTAGGATGGCGATACGAACATTCGACGAAGGACCTCAACGCCGCGGAAAAATGGTATCGCTTAGCAGCCGCTCAAAACATTCCGGCCGCTCAAGTCGCCTTGGCGATTCTTTTAGAAGCGAAGAATACGGAACAGAGCATCGCTGAAGCAAAGCAACTCAATGAATCGGCGCGAGAACAACAATTGATTGGACCGGGAGAGTAATCAAGTTACGACGCAGACGTGGGGGTGGTACGGCCAAATGTCCGTGCGCCGTAGGCGCAACAGAGTTTCAAATGCCGTATTGCAACGGCGTCTCGCCATCGGATGGTTCGGAACTATCGTCGAACGACCTGTTGCAAGCAGTCATCTACGCTTCGAGCGCCTGCGCCGATCGGGTCAAGTACACCTACGACCGCAACGGGAATCGGACGAGCCGCAAAAACGCCGTGGCGACCGGCGGCAACGACGAACTCTATCGTTACGACGAGCTCGACCGGCTCAAGAACCTCGCTCGCGGCACCCTCACGGGTGGCGCTGCACCGATCGTGAGCCCGCAAGCCGGCGAAGCATGGAAGCTCGATGCGACGGGGAACTGGAACGGATACGCCAGTCTCGACTTGGTCGACTCGACGAATACAGTCGAGCAAAACCGCTCCGCCAATCAAGCCAACGAGATCACGGCAATCACGGCCGAAGTAGGGCTCGTCTGGGCGCAGCCGCTCTACGACCGCGCCGGCAATATGATCTCCCTACCGCAGCCGAAAGTACCCACCGAGGGCTACGCGGCGACCTACGATGCTTGGAATCGTTTGGTGAAGCTAGAAGACGGTGCAACAACCGTGGCGACCTACGGCTACGATGCGCTGACGCGACGAATTACGATCGATAACGGAACGAACGTCCGTCGCACCTACTTCTCGAAGCTCTGGCAAGCATTGGAGGAACGTCTCGACGCCTCCACATTACCCGACCGCCAATTCGTTTGGGGCTTACGCTACATCGACGATCTCGTCCTCCGGGACCGGACCACTATCGGAACGCTCGACGAACGACTCTACGCACTGCAAGACGCCAACTGGAATGTTACTGCCATCGTTGACGAAACCGGCGTCATCAAAGAACGCTACCGTTACTCAGCTTACGGAGCGCCCACGTTCCTCAATCCCGACTTCTCCATGAAGATGCCGAATGAGTCCGAATTCGATTGGGAGACTCTTTACTGCTCCTATTGTTACGACTCTATCATTGGAATATACAAAGTTCGATATCGAGATTTGTTATCGCTTCTGGGACGCTGGCTAACGAAAGATCCAATCGGATATCAAGGACTTTCTTTAAACCTGTATGAATACTTACTTGCAACTCCCACAGATAATACGGATCCATTTGGACTACGGGGGCTGCCTCTGGTGCAGCCGGTGAGACCAATAGCTCGGCCACAGCCATTGAGCCCAATTGGCCGCTTTCCTGTCGATTCATCGAATCGGTTGCGGCGGGGCTGGCCGGCTCCAGAACCAATTATTATTCCAAAACTTCAGTTAGAGCAGCCTTGGCCGGATCCTTTTGGTGTACCGTTAAGACTGTCTCCATATCCGAATCTACCTTTGGCTATCATGCCCGATGTTGGATTAGCACCGATTCCAGCTCGAGTGATGGGCCCGCCACCAATACGCTTCGCCGGAAAAAACATGGGCAAATGCTCATGGTGGGAATGGCAGTTCTATCAGGAAGGAATACATGCTTACTGTGATACTCCTGAGCCGAATACCTGTAATTCAATACATTGCTGCATTGATAAGCCGCCGCTCGGCCTTGACCCCGCTTGCCAACAAATTCACCGCAGGATTTACAACGCCTTGAAATGCCTTCAGTTTCGAATAACAATACAAGAAAGATGCTATGACTGGCTGAACGCAGGCAAGCATTTAGATGAAATCAAGAAAGCAGTAACACGGGCAGTCGATTGCCACACAAAAGCAATAAAGTGCAAATGTATTATCAAATAGGATCGCCGCCAAGTCGCTGGAGCTTACATAAATGATGTCATTGCAATGCCACGCATACAGATTACTCGTTAGTCATGTAGAGGACTATTACAAAGCCACGCCAGCGCCACTTGCCATTGTTGATCAAGATGCCTCCGATCACGGAGGTGACGCGAGTGCAATTGTTGATCTTCTCGGTGAAAAAACCGTTGCCGAAGTGAATAAGAGTGATTGGCCTAGAATTGCATCTCGGATTGGATGGCTGTTGCCGACCGCGTTGAACTATTATCTTCCTGGTATTTATGCCGCTTCGATTAACTTAGAAAACAATCAAGACACATGGCATCCCAATATCGATTTTGACATCCTTGACAGTTTGATTTTTTATTTTACGCCGGGCGATTTATTCAGGGTCGATAGCTATAAAAAATCCGGCACCGAAATAAATGCTAATTTGTCGTCAAAAACGATTCGGCTTTCGATAATGTATTTCATATTAGCAGCCTCGATTGTAGAGCAAGCTGACTTTGACAAAGTTATTATTGATAGATGTCTTAGTGCAGCCTTAGTATTGTCGTGTTGCAATCAGGATTAGAGTCGACCGATCCGCTCGGAATAATCACTTGCAGACGGATCGCGATGCGGCACGGACCAATGTCCGTGCCGTAGGCGCAAGAGGTTTTCAATCGCCGTACTTCTACGGTGTCTCGCCATCGGATGGTTCGGAACTATCGTCGAACGACCTGCAGCGATCGGTCGTCTACCTAGGCAATAAAGATGCAGCGGATCGGGTCGCGTGCGCCTCTACACCGGGCCGCAGCCCGAGCCGTATGCCGCCGTATCGAGCGTCGCCGCCGATCTGGTCTTCGAGCAGACCGTGCCGACGTACGACCAAGCCGGCAACGAGTTGGAAACGGAGAGCTTCCGCCGCTACCCGAGCGACGTCGCAACAACCGGCCCGCTGGATACGGCGCTCGGGCGCCGAGGTCGTTCGGCGACGTGGTACGACGGGGTCGGCCGGCCGATCGCCGGAGTGGATTACGGGACCGCCGACTTCGAGCGGACGGAGAGCCCCCCGCCGTCGACCGACTATGCACCCGTCTCGCTCAGCCGCTACGACGCGGCCGGCCAAGCGTTCGAGTCGGTCGATCCGCTCGGCCGGATCAGTCGGAGCACGTTCGATGCGGCGGAACGGCTCACGGCCTCGATCGCGAACTACACGGGCGGCTGCCCGGGGAACGTGACCGATGTGACGGTCCGCCGGACTTACGACGCCGGCGAGCGATTGCGGACCCTCACGGCCGTGAACCCGGACACCGGCGACCAGACGACCACGTACGTGCACGGCGTGTCGGCGGCGACGGGCTCGGAGTTGGCCTCGAACGAACTCTTGCAGTCGGTCGTCTACCCCGATAGCAAAGATGCTGCGAATCGGGTCGCGTACGCGTATAATCGCCAAGGGGAGGCCCTGGCGATGACCGATCAAAACGGCACGGCGCACGTCTACGATCTCGACGGACTCGGCCGAAAGACCGCCGACCGCGTCACGACTGTCGGCAGCGGCATCGACGCCGCCGTCCGCCGTCTGGAGACGGTATATGACGAGCGACAGCAAGTCGAAACGCGCGCGAGTTACTCGGCCCCGAACGGCCGGCTCATCCAACGGCGTCGCTCGTCGCGCCGCTTTCGATGCCACCGCCGTGCGCGTGATTCGCGGCGGGGCCGTTCGCCTCGACCGGCGTTGTGGCGTTCCTGCAACGGACAGACGAAACGTCGTCCGGTCCGCTTGCCGGAAGCCTCGAACTCGACCGATTCCGCCGTCTCGTTCGCATCGTAGCCCGAGTCGACGAGCACGTAACGCGTCGCGTGCGGAAGCCGCCCGAGCTTGTCGGGCACGGTCCGTCGCTCGCGCACGTGAGCTTGTTCGACCGACGCCGAGAGCGGCCACACTACGCCGTTCTTCTCGGCCGAAACGGCGACTTCGTAGCTGTAGCCTTCGACCCAGCCGTGATACTCCGAGTAAGTCCAAGTCGCATCGACGTCGACGCCGCGCGGCACGCGACCGCAGAGTCGATCGCGCTTGTGCCAGTGCGCGCCGCGCGACGGCACGAGGCTCTTGTCGATCGCCGCGGCGCGAGCCCGAATCCGACCGAAACATACGGCGCGGCGACCTTCGAGTTCGATCGCCGCTTGCAACACGCGATGCGCGCGACGGAAGCGATCGAAGTATTGAGTGCGGCCGGGGAATCAGTCGGTTCCCAGCCACGCGCACAACGGCGCGCGATGTTCGCTGAGAAAGCGATACTGGGCCGACTTGCTCTTTCGGCGCTTCGCCGTGGCCGCCATAATCAACACCGCGAGCACCCAATCGGGCACCGTCGGCCTGCGACCGCGTCCGACGCGCGGCTCCAAAAACTCCGCCTTCCGACACGACGACACGGCCGAGCGCACCAGCGCTTCGAGGCCGTCGCCGGCCTTGGCGACGAACAAACGCCGAGCTACTTGAAGAACCGTTTTCTGTTGGCGCAAAAAACGTAACGCTCGGAGATCGGCGTGTTGAGACCACTTTAATACCGGACGCCTTCATCTATTTCTATCGGTGAGACTCTCAAGCCTAAGACACAAAGAGTGGACTTTTCCGATTCAAACGATCTTATGGTCGTCTAAGTGTCATCGTTACGTGATCGACGCAAGCTTCGTCGCGCCGTCGAGATGCCGAATCGGTTCTTGGTTAATTGAAACACGCTGTCGTCAGCAACATTGACGACGAAGGTTTCGAATCGAAATGAACGGCAATGTCGTCATGTTCGATACGACCCATCACGGTGCTCAAAACGGCCGATCTGTCGGCACGCGTGATGTATGGTTGGGGGTGACTTTGCGGACTTCGTTCGACTCGATGGTCGAACGCAGGGCCGATCCTCCCCAACCTTGAGCTCAGCATGTCGAATTCGCAGCCGGTCGTCGTCGAACGCGGTGAACCTCTCTCGAAGTCGTTTATTTGGCCCCTTCAATGTCGGTTCTACGAATCGCTCGGCATCGACGCTTGGTTGAGCGGGGTCATCCCTTCGAAGATCACGACGAACGCACACATCGCCCGCGTCTATGCCCGAATGATTGCGGCGCACATGGCCGACGTCGGAGCGGAGAACTTGACGATCGTCGAGCTCGGCGCCGGACACGGCCGTTTCGGCTTCCTCTGTACGTTGCATCTGCGCGAGATGGCCGCGGCCGGACTTTTACCGGCGAAGAAATGGACTTATGTCATGACCGATGTCGCCGAGCGCAATATCGGCTACTGGCAACAGCATGAGGCGTTGCGACCGCTGGTGGCCGAGGGAGTACTCGATTTCGCTCGCTTCGAGGCCGGAGTCGACACCGAAATCACGCTGCGCGAAAGCGGTCGGAGATTGGGCGTCGATACCAAAACCGAAAACTTGGTTCTCATCGCCAACTACTTCTTCGACTCGCTGCCGATCGACGCTTGGAAGGTGGAAGATGGTCGCTTGCTGCGCTGTTCGTCGCTCCTGACACTCAAGCCGGAAGCCACCTGCAGCGACACGACCGATGCGGCGATCATCGAACAACTGGAGCTCGATTGGGAATGCAACCCTGTCGAGAGCGCCGGCTACGCAGACGTCGAGAAGAACGAACTCGTCGAATACTTCCGCAGCACGATCGGCCACGGTGCGTTTACGCTCCCGGTCGGCGCGATCGACGCCGTGTCGATGCTTGAGTCTTGGTCGGAACGGGAAACGTTGCTTCTCGTCGCCGATAAGGGCTACGCCCGTGAGAGCGATCTCATCGGACGGCCTTTGCCGACGATGGTCCAGCATGGCTGCTTCTCTTTCAGCTTCAACTTCTGCGCGCTGGCGAAGTGGTTCGAGCGCCGCGGTGGCAAGACGTTACTGCCGACGAATCGGGACGGCGATCTCGAAGTCGCGGCGTTCGTCGGCGGTCGCACCGCGCGAGCAACGTCGCGATTGGATTTTACGTTCGCCGAAGGGGTGGGAAGCTTTAGTCCCGGCGACTATCATCAGATCATCCGCCGTTGCGAACGTACGATGCCCGAACTGCGGCATTGCCTCTCGCTGATCCGCCTAAGTTGCTTCGAACCGCAAGTGTTCCACGCCTTGCGCCGCATCATTCGAGCGCAACTCGACGAAGCGTCGGCCGCCGAGCGCCAAGCCGTGCGCGACATGCTCGTGCGAATCACCGACAACTATTTCCATCTCGACGAGCAAGACGTTCCGTTCGCCGTCGGGCTCGTCTATCAACAGCTCGGCGATTATGCCGATGCTGCGGCGCACTACCGTCGTTCGATGCGACTGTTCGGCGACGATTCGACGGCGTTGTTCAATCTTGCAACCTGCCTTGGACACGAAGGTGACCAAGACGAGGCCCTGCGTTGCGTACGAGTCGCGCTGGAGCTGGAGCCCGACTATCCCGAGGCTGTTGAGCTTCGAGCTCGGCTGGAAGATGAAGTCGTTTCCTCTGCCGTCGCGAATGCTTAGTCGGCGCGACCGCTCACCTCGTCTTTCTCACATATCGCTCTCGTTTTGCCCATCGGACCTCGAACCATGATCGCCTCCGCAACGCAGTACGAAACGCTTGAAGGACTCACCGCTTGGGTGAATCGACGTCTACCGGTTGACGAACTCAAGATGATTTCGGATCACCCATGGGCACGGACATACCGTGTTCGCTCGAACGGCGAAACGTACTACTTGAAGTCACTGCCGAGCGTGCAGCGATGTCCACTGTCGGGCATCGAACTTCTCTCGCGTCGGTTCGAGGATGCGGTGCCTAGCGTCGTCGCGTTCGATGCGACGGCCGGCCTGCTATTGCTGCGCGATCACGGCGGCGTCGAGAGGCAGGACGACGATTCCTTACGCGGCGAAGTCTTGTCGCGCTATGCTTCGCTGCAGTCGGAGGCGTCGAGACAGGCGGATCTTCTTGATCTCCTTCCCTCAATCGAACTCGCCGGCCTCGTCGATCGCTTCTGTGAATTCCTTGACCCGAAGGGCTCGCCGACCGATGGTGTCGGAGCCGAACACTTTCTCGGCGCCGAGCAGTCGCGATTCTTCTTCGATCGAATCGCACAGCGCAAGCCGCAGCTGCAACGCCTCGTGCTGGAAGCAATTCGCCTACCGGAGACGATCAATCATCTCGATCTGCGAATGCAGAACGTCGCCGTGCGCGAAGACGGTTCGGTCGTCCTCTTCGATTGGGACGAAGCCACGGCGGGACCGGCCGGGATGTCGCTGCATAACTTCTTCAGCGGTTGCTCGGTGCCGTTTCGGATTTTGCGCGAGTCCGACGCGGCGTCATCGATTTCAAGTCGGCAACGCACGCTCCTCGCGCGATACATGGCGACGCTCGTCGAACAGGGTTACGCTTCGCACGAGTCACTCGTCGCGGGGCTTCCCGGCTCGATTCTCGCCGGAGTGCTGCACTATCTCTTGAGCTATCGCAAGTTCCCGATGAAAGATGCCGACGATCGAGCGCAAGTCGCGAAGATCATCGTACGCCGCCTGGACGACGTGCTGACGCTTTGCGATCACGCCGCCATCGCTCTCCGTGAAGCTGTCATCACCTGTCTCGACGACTACGAAGAGGCCGACGCGCCGCAGCGGGCTCGCTACCTGCTCGAACAGTATCTGTCGGGCTCGCCCGACGACATCGAATTGAGACTTCGGCTTGCTCATGTTTGGAACTATCTCGGCGACGACGCCGCAGCCGAAGCGGCTTGCCGTCAAGCCTTGGACGCCGATAGTCGACATGCGGAGGCCCGAGCGTTGCTGGGCCGAATCTTCGTCGAACGATTGCAACTCGACGACGCCGTCGATCAGTTGCGGCTGGCTTCATCGTTCGCACCCGGCGATGAATCGGCTCGCCGTCGGCTTGACGACGCACTGCTCATGCAAGAGTTGGAACGGCATGCCGCCCAGCCCGGACGAGTTCCGACAATTCGCTTCACGCCCGACGAACTCCGGAGCGGAATCATCAGCCGAGCTAAGCGCCGGCTTACGGCACGATTATTTCGCAAGTACGGAACTCTGGTCGTCGAGAACGTTTTCGATGAGGCGTTGATGGATCGGCTGCTGGTCGATTTCAGCGAGCGCTATCGCTCGTATCTGGATGAAGGTCGCCCAGACGACGCGTTGAAGGTGGGGAACAAACGGTTCATGATCACCGTCGACGTCGACGGTCGGTTCAACGATCCGGCGCTCTACTCCGCGCCGCTGCTGACACCGATCTTGGCCCGACTACTGAGCGACGAATACGTCATGGGTAGCTTCACGGCGGTGGCGTCGATGCCGGGCGCCGCCGAGATGCGTGTCCACAAGGATCATCCGGCGTTGTTCGACGACGAGGCGTTGTCGTTCGCGTTGCCGACCACGGCCGTAACGACGTTGATTCCGCTGCGTGGATTCGACCTGGTGATGGGGACGACGCGCGTGTGGAAGGGAAGTCACACGGTGTCGTCGGCCGCGGCGGCCGAGATGGAATACCAAGACCCCTGCGCGCCGAAAGGCTCTTGCCTCTTGATGGACTATCGCCTCTCGCATCAAGGCTTGGCGAATCGTTCGCAAGTGGTGCGGCCGGTGCTGAGCGTGGTTTACAATCGGCCGTGGTTTCGCGACAGCGTGAACTACGAGCTACAGGCGCCGCTCCGAATGAGCCGCGCAGAGTTCGAACGGGTGCCGGAACCGTCGCAGCGGCTGTTTGCTTGGACGAAGCCGTAAGAGCTTCGTCGCCCGAACCGCGACAAACGAAAAAACCGACCGGATTCATCGCATTGGGGCGAGAATCCGGTCGGTTTCGTTATCTTCGCGCACGTCGCTTAACGACGAGGTTACTTCTTCTTGCAGGCTTTGGCCTTCTTGCTGCCGCCCTTCTTCGACTTGCCCTTTTTCGATCCACCCTTCTTGCTCTTACCCTTCTTCGAGCCGCCTTTCTTCGAGCCGCCTTTCTTGCTGCCGTGGTGGCTGTCGCCGCAGGTCGGCGGGGCACAGTAGCTCGGCGTGATCCGGTCTTCAAGGCGGTCCATGGTGAAGCGAGTGGTCTTCATGCGTCTCTCTCCGAAGTGCGAGTCGTAATTGGAAGGTCGAGAATCGCGTTCGAGGTCGGCGGCGACGTGGCATGCCGAATCAATTGCGATCGATTAATTCCACAACTAGTTGGAGAGCGAACTGCTTCAACAACGAAGTCGCCGATTCACTCCGTTTCTCCACGAATTCCGCACAGCTTCAAGCAACGATCGATTCGACCGATACGACCGGAATCGTTTCTAGGCCACGCTCGGCGAAACACAGCTCCGGAAGCACCGCACGTTCTCATCAATGTTTGAATCTTTATTACGTTTAATCGTTCCATTCACTTTATTCGCATGTGGTCGGCATCAGTTGGTTTTGCGCACTAACTTTCCTAGGCGGATCGTTCACGGATCCGTATTTCAATTCACACAGTTAGGGGATCATTAAGATGGCAGACAATTCAAAGCCGAGCCGTTTCAAGATGGATCGGTTGGAAGACCGGATCACGCCGAGCTACTTCGCTCCGGCCTGCGGCGACGACCACGGCAGCCACAAGGGCGGCTCGCACAAGGGCGGCAGCCACAAGGGTGGCTCGAAAAAGGGTGGCTCGAAGAAGCATGGCTCGAAGAAGGGCGGCAGCAAGAAGCACGGCTCCAAGAAGGGTGGCTCGAAAAAGCACGGCTCGAAGAAGGGCGGCAGCAAGAAGCACAAGTGCGCTCCGGTGAAGCCGAAGAAGTGCTAACCACTTCGTTCGACGCCCACTAGAATGCGTCTAAACGGCATCGAGCGGGCCGCTCCGGTCAGAAAACCGAGCGGCCCGCTCCGCCGTTTGCCTTCTTTCGCGATCTCAATCACGATTCAACCATGCCCGCGACCAAGATCAAACGCCGCAGCACACGAACCGTTGCCCCGAAGCATTGCTCGATCTGCAATGCGAGCGGCGACGAGACGTTCCGCTTCCTCCGGAAGACGTTCATCTTCGACGTCGACTTGGCTCGCAAGCTGACGCAAGACGGCCGTGAGGCCGTGTTGCTCGATCGCGACGACGTTCGCTACGCCGTCGACTCGAGCATCATTCACGAACAGCATGTGCCGCACGTCGATGTGCGCTATCCCGGCATCATGGCTCGGGTACGCTACACGGAAACCGACGGCTCGATCGTGACCGGCGACGTGCTCATCGACGGCCACCACCGCGCGGCACGCTGCCTGCAAATGCA
Source organism: Planctomycetia bacterium (assembly GCA_021413845.1). Taxonomy (NCBI): domain Bacteria; kingdom Pseudomonadati; phylum Planctomycetota; class Planctomycetia; species Planctomycetia bacterium. The sequence continues at coordinate 11,097 of JAIOPP010000049.1, forward strand.
CCGGCCGTTTACGGTCTACATTCTCACATACGAAGAAACCGATCGGGTGTTGAAGATTCGTCCCGACGCCGCTCGTCGCCGCAGGCGCCGTACGGGGCCGCGACGTCGCCGCGCTTAGCCGCCGTTCTTGCACTATTCACACTCGTCCTCGTTCCTCGTTCGTCGCAGCTCACTCCGTTCGAATCCCATCTCCGAAATTTCTCGTTCGCACCTTCCGTCGGGTGGCCTACACCTCTCTCGTCGCTCCGTCGGATCATCGCACTTCTCCGCTTGTCTCGTCTGCTCGTTCGAGCTCCCCACTCCGTTCGTTCGTTACTCGGTCGTCGATCCGATCCGCTGCCGATGTTGCCGAAACGCAACAACACGGCAACGAATATCAACGGCGACTCGTCATCGTTCAACGTTGTCCCTCATCGCTTTCGCTGCATTTCCCGGTTGTTCGAGTGATTTCCAAGGTCGATCGCCTTCGCGGCATCGAACTTGCGGATTTCCTAGAGCATCACACCCGATCCACCTCGGAACTTACCTGTGACGACGACGATCGAACTCCTGCTTCCGGCTCGCCGGCCCGAACTCATCATTCGGCCGTTCAGCAAGGCGGGAGAGTACGTCGTCAAGAATCCGCGAAAGGGATCGTACCTGCGGATCGGCGAACAAGAGCAGTTCTTGTTGTTGCAGCTCGACGGCAACCGCTCGGAAACCGACGTTCTCCAAGCGTTTCACGATCGCTTTCACGATCCTCTCTCGAAGGAAGATCTCAAAGACTTCCTCGAAATGGCGTCGCAACGCGATTTGCTCAACGACGGCAAGACGCCGGTCGTTGCGACCGCGACGGACGATGATGACGACGATGAAGACGTTCCGGTCGAGGCCGGCAATTCGCGCAAGCAGTCATGGCTCTATTTCCGCTACCGGGTACTCGATCCCGATCGGATATTGAACTGGATGGCTCCGCTGCTTGCCCCGATTTGGACACGCGGCTTCTTCTGGACGTCATTAGTAGCAATCGCAATGTCGGGCATCCTCTCCTGGACGCATCGCCAGGAACTGGTGACGTCGTTCGGTAGCAACCTTAACGTCGAAACGGCGATTCTCGTCTGGTTGATCACGATCGCCGTGACGACGTTTCATGAGTTTGCCCACGGCCTGACATGTAAGCGCTTCGGCGGTGAAGTTCGCGAGATGGGCATCCTCGTGATGTTCTTCACACCCTGTTTCTATTGCAACGTCTCCGACGCGTGGATGATTTCCGAAAAGCCGAAACGACTTTGGATCACGGCAGCCGGCGGCTACTGCGATCTGTGTCTTTGGGCGATTGCGGTTGCCGTGTGGCGGGTCACGCACCAGGAAACGTTGGTTAATTACGTGGCTTGGGTCGTTATGTCGGTCTGCGGCTTCCGCGGGCTCGTCAACCTCAACCCACTCATGCGGCTCGATGGCTACTACCTGCTGAGCGATTGGTTGGAGATTCCGAACCTCCGCCGCCGCTCGCAGGAACGCTGGATGAGCTTCGTGCGGTGGGCGCTATGGGGCGCGAAGAAACCTAAGCCCGAGCCGCAAGGGAAGCTGCTTACGACGTATGGCGGCTTTCGTTGGCTGTTCTACGTCACTGCTCTCGATTTGATGTACGTCGGTTTGTGTCGGTGGTTGGGAGAACGTTGGGGGATCGTCGGCTTGGGGCTGGCGACGTATTTGGCATTCGTAATCGTACGGCGGTTGTTTCGCGGATTCACTCAAGGGGAGTTGACGAAAATGTTGAAGACTCGGTTCGCTCGCACCGCCGTCTGGGCAGTCGGAATCGTCGCCATCGTCGTCGGCCTGTTCGCCTTCAAGATGGAAGACCGATCGATCGGCACGTTCACGGTTCGCCCGGCAAAGCACGTCGAAGTCAGAGCTCCGGTCGCAGGCTTCCTCCGTGCCGTCAACTACGACATGGGCGAACGGCTTGAAACGAATGCTCTCATCGGTCGCTTGGAAATTCCGGATCTCGAAAGCCTCATCGCGCAGAAGAACGCCCAGCAACGGGAATCGGAAGCAAACCTCCGCCGCTTGCAAGCCGGTCCGAGGGCTGAAGAAGTTCGTGAGCAACAATTCAAAGTCGAGCGAGCTCAAGCTTGGTGCGAGCTCGGCACGAAGGACCTTGAGCGGTCCAAGCAAGCCACGGTTGAAGAGCTTTCGCGACTCGATCAGCAAATCTCGGCGAGTCGAGCCGAAGCCGACTACGCGTTCGCTTCCCTCAAGCAAGCCGAACAGCTTTATCAACGAGGCGTGATGGCCGGTCAGCAGTTTATGTCGGAGCGTAAGCGTTACGACGTCAGCCTGCTCACCCTGCAACAAGTGCAAGCCCAGCGCCGCGCTCGGGAAGCCGGTGGCACGCTCGAAGCCGAAGCCGAAGCGGCTCGTCGCAAGAAGGAGCTCGCCGACGTCGAAGCGGCGCTCAAGCTAATGCAGGCCGGCAACCGCCCGGAAGAAATCGAAGCCGAACAGGCTCGTTTGGCGCGTATCAAGGAAGAGTTGACTCACTTGCTCGATACGAAGAGCAAGCTTGAGATCCGCAGCCCATGGGCCGGCCTCATGACCACCGCTCGTATGAAAGAGAAGATCGGCCAATACTTCGAGAAGGGGGCGCTGATCTGCATCGTCGAAGATTCCGCCGGCTTGGAAGCGGAAATCGCCGTCTCCGAGCAAGAAGTCTCCGGCGTCGAGGTCGGACAAACGGTCGAACTCAAGGCCCGAGCCCTGCCGTTCCGCACGTTCGGCGCTCGAGTCGCCCGAGTAGCTCCGCGCGCCGAAGTCGAACAAGGGGCCTTGCAAGGTAAGGTGATCGTGTACTGCCGCCTCGACAAGTCGGATACGGAACTCTTGGCCGGCATGACCGGCATGGGCCGAGTCTTCCGCGGCGAGATGCCGTTGGCCTCGATCGGGGCCAACAAAGCGATGAAGTATCTGCGGACTGAGTTCTGGTGGTAATCCGTCTTCGTTGACCTATCGTGCGCAACATCAATTGACCGCGGCGGGCGCCCCGGCGCGAGCTCGGCCCGGCGGCGGCAACTGACTCGGCGAGAAGTGAGGGTTCATAGGCTTCTGAAGCGGCGCGTTCGGATTTGAAAAGCCCGACTGCGGCACGTTGGGAGTATAAGTGGCCGGCACGACGGTGTTCGGCGACATCGGCAGCGGTTGCAGCTTCGACGTCGGTGGCATCGGCATCGAAATCGGCGGTGGTGGTGACTTCAACTTGGGCGTAGTCGGGGGCGGTCCGATCACAGTAGGTGGTGGCGTAGCCGAGGGTGGGGGCAGCACGACATCGTCCGAGAAGTCGCGGGACGGCACCGCTTCACCAACGACTTTTGCGGTCGGGCCGCTGAAGGCATACGACATCGATTCCGGAGCCGATGCGACCGTGCGAGACTCGCGGAACTCGCCCCGCTCCCATTCTACGCCATAGTCGGTGAGAATCGTGCCGCGGGCTTCGTTCAAGCGAGCCAGCAAGGCGTTGTATCGTGCCAGGAAGGTTTGCGTGTCGGTTGCGGCATCGGCCTGCGAACGCAAGGCGGAAAGATAATCGTTCGTCGCCGCCAAGAGCCAATCGGTACTCTCACCTGCCGGCGGTGGATTCTCGTAACGAATCTTCGCACCGCCCAACCAATCGACGTTGGCAAGCAATCGGGCGTTCGCTTCCGCATAGAGTCGGTAGGTATACTCGGCTTCCTGCGTCAGCGAATTGATCTGATGAATTGCAGAATGCGTCGCTTGGCGAAGGAGCGCCTGCTCGCGTGAAAGCTGAATCGCGGCAGAGCGAATTCCTGCGGCAGCGGCACGCCGACCGAGCGGCATCGTAAATGTCATCGATGTTTGCCAGTCGGTGTATTGCGTGCCGTACATCTCTTGGAGCGCATCGCCCAATTGATTACCGACGCCGTTCCAGCGGTAGAGCGCCACGGCGTCGAGTTGCGGCAAGCCTGCGTTCTTCGCCGCGAGCAGAGCCGTCTCGCGCGTCCGCACGGCCAAGCGCTGCCGAATCAGGTCGGGCCGAAGCTCCATCGCAGTCGCCGTTGACGCTTGCATGTCAAGAGTCGCCGGAGCCTGAAGCGGTTGTGAGGTGAGGACTAAGCACGTGCCGTCGCTCGGCGGCAAGCCCAGGAGATTCCGCAGCCGCAACTCACGCTGCACGACCGCCGAACGAGCTTGAATACCTTGTTGGCGCACGGCGCGGAGTTGCGATTCCACTTTGGCGACGTCGGCCCGCACACTGCGCTGAGCGGCGAATCGCTCCTGCTCGATCTGCACGACCCGCTCGAGCAACGGAATCACCTCTTCGATCGCCTTCGCCGCCGCTGTCGAGGCGTGAAGATCCCAATAGGCCTCGGTGATGCTGCGAACCGCGGCCATCGCCGCTTGTTTGGTTTCATAGAGCGTTTGATCGCGCTGCAAATGCGCGATGCGAATCGGCGCTTTGTTGACGTCGATTCCGGCTCCTTTCAACAGCGGCTGTCGCAACGAGAACTCCGTGTTCGACGTGTAGAGCGGATTGAACGACGTCGTTCCCAACGGCAAATACAAGTAGCCGAGCGGTGGGTTGTAGGCGATTCGAGATTCACCACCGGTGATCCAAGGCTTCGCAAGCGCAGCGGTGAAGCCGAGTTCGTCCCGCTTCGTCGGTTCCGCCAAACCGGGGCCGAAGACCGCATTCGGCGGCAGATTGATCCAGTTGGAATAGACCGACGACGTCACGTAGGGATCGAACGCAGCCAACGGAATCCGCGCACGAGCATCGGCGAGTTCCGGATCGTACAGCGTCGCAGCGGCAACGCTTCCTCCGCTGCCATCCAACACACGGACGACACCGGAGTTCCCAAGTCCGAACCGGATTGCTTCTTCAAGGCTTAGCGGTCGCTCGCCGCCATTGCCGACTACCGGTGGAACGGGCATCGTCGGAGTTTCGGCGCCGATCGGCGGATCGGCCACCCGATAGGGATCGAAGCCCTGATGGAGTGGAGGGGTCTGCTCGACGGCCAGCGGCTCGGCCCGGAAATAGTCACTCCGTTTCGGCGGCTTATAAGTCGGCGCGCATCCGATCTGCAGCAGCAGCGACGCGATGACGACGAGCGAGATCGCGCGGCGGCAAGGGAGCGTATGGAAGCTCGAATTGTACGAGTCGTTCGCCATCGAACAAAAGATGCGTCGGCGGATGGAGGGAATCCGTTACGTCGCAATGATCGGCATCGGACGAAGCCGAACTTGGGGGAATTTGCCGGTTGCGTAAACTTTGTCGCTGCCGGCAGCGGTGGCAATTGCGTCGCCGTCACGACAAGAACGGGGTAATTCGCGTCCTAAGAAGCCGCGATGTTATTCCGCTTCGTTTCGCGGCGCACCGTCGAGCCAACGATCGAACCTCGCCCAAACGCGCCCAAACGCGATGAGCCACGTCGTGCGAATCCGGAGTACACCGGTGCGACCGGCAAAGATCGGCTCGGCAATATCGGGCGCGAGGCCGGCAGTCAGGCGGAAATGAGGTTTATAAAACTCGGCGATCATCGTCTTCTGAGCGTCCGTCGCCTTGGAAGTCGTATCGCGTCGCCGAATCGGAAGCTCTCCGCCGTGTTCGACGCTCAGTGCCGGATGAATCAATTCGCAACTCGCCCGTGGGTCTGCCCGAAGCGAGATCGGCACGATGATCCGGTCGGAGCCGGTGATGCGCAGTGAATAGCCGTCGCCGGCTGTGGGGATGGATTCCGAATCCTCTTGTGACAGCGCAGCGACGACGTGCTTCGCCGACTCCGTACCTAGAACGACGACATCGCTTCCATCCGTTAACCAACGCCCCGACAATTGCGAGATGCCGCGCGACACGATTCGCCCAGCAACCGGTGCAGTGATGACCTGGTTCGCCGAACGTTTTTCCAGATCGGTCAGCTTCACTTCCAGCGACTGACGCCGAATCGTTTCCGCTTGCTCTTTCGCCAACTCTCCCGCTTGCCGATGCACTCGGGCTTTGGTGACATGCTGTTGAATTTGGAGCTTCGTTTGCTCCAACTCGACCGTCAGTTCCTTATTCTCGATGCGCACGAGCGGCCGCCCGACGTTAACGAAGTCGCCGTCTTGAACGAACACTTCGCGCACGAATCCCGGACCCCGTGTCCGGACGACCGTGAGCGGCTCGTAGTCGACCACCGCAGGAACATCGATCTCGCGCGGATCGCACCACCACAACGCGATGCCGCCGATGACCGCGACGCAACACCAACTCCACGTGGCGCGGCGCAGTCGGAACCTGATCGTCGCCGACGACCCTATTTCGCAGATTATTCGTCTTAATCCGCGAAGCCAATGAATGGCGGGTAAGACGCTAAGCAATCCCGCGGCGACGGGCCCGAACTTATAGAGAGCTAAGCTCAGCAGGCCGAATGTCACGAAGCCCCGCCAAGCCATCGCAGCCAATCCGAAGACGGCGAGCCAACGCGGTTCGGGCCCCGCTCGACGAATGGCCTCCGGTTCTTCGACTCCAAGGAGGTAACGCTGAAGGAAGCGGCCGGCCGCAGCGGCCGCGCGTGACGACAGGTTTGCAAAGTCGATCGCGTCGGAAAATGCGAAGTAGCCGTCGAATCGCATCAGTGGGTTCAAATTGAAAACCAGTGTGCTGACGCCTGCGACCATCGCCGTCGCTAAGCAGAGTTGATGCGTCGCGTCGTCGCTGCTCCACGCCCAAACCAGCATCGCGAGCGAAGCGATGAACGCTTCGAGATAGACTCCCGCCAGAGCCACAAGCACTCGGTCGGCCCGGCTGTTGCGACGCCAAGTCGACGAGACGTCTACGAACGGCGACGGAATGCCGAGCACGAACATGATCCCCACGCTGCCGACCTTGCACCCGACATGGCGACAGGCCAAAGCGTGTCCCGCTTCGTGCAGTAGTTTGAGCGCAGACCAAATGATTAGTAGAGCGATCGTTCCTCGCAGCCCGAGTTCTAACGGCGAATGTGCCGACATCTCCGACCAATTGCCGACGACGATCACGGAAGCCGAGAGGAAAGCACCTAGCCAAACGACGAAGAAGAGACGACTGAAGAGAATCGCGCCGAGAGGTTGGAACTTTTCGATCAACCGATCGGCGCTTCCCCATGTCCAACGAATGAACCATGGACTCCAGCGTTTCCACGCTCCGAACTGTGCGATTTCCGTCTTTCCTTGAACGCGTTCGGTTGAGGTCGATTCGGCCGTGTAGACGAGTCCGACCTCAAGCAGCCATTTCGACAGCGCGAGTGCGTGGTCGAGATTCAACGCATCGTCGGGCCGCTTGGCGGCTGCTTTCGCAACTGCCTCGTCCAGCGTGCATACTCCATTGAGCGAGTCGAACAATGCGAACTCTGCCTCGCCGAGTCGATAGTACGTCCCGCGCAGCGAGTCTTCGAGGAAGTAGTACGGCTTTCCTCGCTCCGATCGCCGCGACGCGCGCACATCTCCCCGTGCTCTTACGACGAAGCTACCCGGCTCTTGAATACGTTCGTACATGGGTCCGCTCAACGGAGAAGCCGCCGTATTGCTTCTCCGACTCGATGGAATGCGATCCACGCAAGCGTTCGACGATCGGTGCGAACTTCGGCGATTCCTTTCATTCCGGGCCGGAGTGAACCCGAGTCGTTATCGAGTTCGACTTCAGCGACGAAGACGTTCGCACCGCCGCGAAGTTCGGCGCGAGGATAAACGCGGGAAACGACTCCTTGGCGATCGTCGCCGGCAGTCGAATCTAAGTAAAGGTCGATCGACTGCCCCGACGTGATCCGATCGATTTCGGCTTCCGGAACGAGCACCTCGACGACCATCCGGTCGAGAGGAGCGACTTCGAACAACGATTGTCCGATCTTGACCGGGGCGCCCTCCGCGCGGTCCATGTCGCCGCTGACGACGACACCGGCGATCGGCGCGACGATGTCGAGGTGTACCAGACGATTCTCAAGCAGCTTCAAGCGTTCGGTGAGTCGTCGACTTTCCAGGGCATCGATCTGAGCTGCAGCGGTCTTGCCTACCGCCATGTTGGCGGAGCGCGACTTCGCGGCGCGGTCGCGCTCTGCGGTCGCGGCGGCGATCTCCCAGGTCAGCTCCTTGGCATCGAGCCGTCCGAGCGATTGGTTCGTCGCAACGATGTCTCCCGGCTTTACGAGACTTTGCTGAAGGATGCCGTCGAACGGGGCGGCTATGTGGCGGCGAACCACCGGCTGTACCTCGACTTCACAGCGAACCTTGTAAGGCAGCGGCAACGCCCCGATCGCCGCTAGCGCGAGGACGCCGCAGAAGGCATATCGCTTGTTCTTCGCAATGTTCTCGCGGAGCGCATGCCACCAAAGCCCGGCCTTTGAACGTCGCAACACCACCGACTTCGCTTCCAACGCCGGACCGATGTGCTCGCCGATTAGGCTCATGGCCTCGATAGAAATGGGTTCGGACGACCGCGTCGGTTTCACCAGCGCGATGGCGATCACCTGTCCTGCAGACGAGATGAAAGGCAAAAAGGCGAACTGTTCTCCACCCGGCAACTCCAGGAAACGGACAGCCGCATTGCCGCCGTCGGAATATGGTTCGCATTTTTGTTCTAATTGCCGCACCAACTCCGAACCGCGGTCGAACGACTCGAGATGCGTGAAGACTTCGATCTGAAATCGGCTGCATCGGCCTGAGGCAATCGCCGTATAGTCACCCGCGAAACACTGATTCACACCGAGCGCAAGCGTCCGATACATCGCCGCTTCGTCGTCGGCTCGAAGAATCGAGTCGGTCAGTTCGACTAGCGACGTCAGTAGCGACCATTCCGCCGGCATCGTCGGCTCGTTGCAGGCCGATGCCGGCCTCACACGGTCGGGCGGCGTTTTCAAGTGCATCGTAGCGTCTCTTTCCTGGTCGCAATAATTCCGATGCTACGCCCTAACGGTTGACGACCGAAGCATCGGCCGACGCTTCGTCGAGCAAGATCGAACAACGGCAGCCGGCCGATACCTGATCGCGACTCTTTTCGATCAGCACCTTGACTCGAATCGTCTCGCTTTCGGCATCGAATACGGGGGCGACGAACTCGACCTTACCTGCGATTTCGAGCTCGGTGTCGGCCATCTTCAAACGCACCGGTTTCCCGACTTGCAAGCTCGCACCGGCGGCGCGAGGAAGGTTGAAAACAGCCCGCAAGGGATGAATCTGTACGACCGTGACCACGGTCGGAGCGACCGGGGTGACGAACTCGCCTTGCTCGCGGTGGATCTTCGTTACGACACCGTCGATCGGGCTGCGAATCAAGCGGCGCTCGATCATGGCCTCGGTCTTTTTCAATTCCAAGAGATCGAGTTGGTGTTGTTCTTCGACGATCCGCCGTTGTCCTTCGGCCGACTCGAACTCTGCCTCGGCCTTCTGAACTTCGTCAGGCGTCGCATGTCCCTTCGCCTGCAGTTCGCGCATTTTCTTGAGCCGCGCCTCTTTGAGACGAAACTCGGCGAGTGAAGCTTTTTGTCGACCGTCGGCCGTGGTCGCGACATGGGCGATGTCGCGAGCGATCGTAAGCACATCTCGATCGAGCGACGCCATGATCGCTCCGGCCTTCACTACATCCCCTTCCTTCACGACGATTTCGGCCACGACACCCGTTTCGGCCGGCGCCAGGTCGATCTTACGGAACGGTTCGGTGAAGCTATCGTGCGATTGACCGCGGGCGATTGATGCGCAGCTACTTAGCGCCGAAACTATCGCGACGGTGCGAAACAGGGTACGGAACATGTCGACCTCGAGTCGTGTTGCGGAAACACAACAAAGGTAGGTCACGTCTTACGGAACGTACGAGATCGTGCCGTTCCGATCGTAACGATTATTACGCCGGCCCGGCGGTCCGTAGGACGTTGTCGAGCCAACGGTCGTAACTCGCGACGTGAAGGCGGTCGCGTCGCAGTCGGGCTTCGAGATCGGCGCGAGCTTTACGAATTTCCACCGTGACATCGCTTCTAACTTCGCCGTCCGCATCGGCGGCTGCGCAAAGGCGGGCACTCACGGCCGAGTATGTTCGCCAAATCGTATCGTCGGCCGCAATAAAGAATCGTCCGGAGCCCGGGTCGCCTTGTCGCCCGGCGCGACCGAGCAATTGGCGATCGACGCGGCCCGAATCATGGTACTCGATCCCGATGACGTGCAAGCCGCCGGCTGCGCGCGAGTCGACGTCGAGTTGAATGTCGGTCCCTCGGCCGGCAAGGTTCGTCGCCACGAGCACATGCCCGCTGCTTCCCGCCGCCGCGACGATCGTCGCTTCTTCGGCGGATTGCGTACCGTTAAGCACGCTGTGCGGAATGTGTTCCAGGGCGAGGAGCCGAGCGATTCGCTTACTGACCTCGATCGTGCGACAACCGACGAGAACCGGCCGACCAGTGCGTCGTAGTTCGCCGACTTCGGCGACGGCCGCTCGATCGCGTACCGCGCAGTCTCCGAAGTATCGATCGGGCAAGCGAACCAACCGAGAAGGAAGTCGTGGAGGGACGACGGTGATCTTCGACCGATAGGTTTCCCGAAGTTCGTCGCCGGCTTCGACGAGCGTGCCCGATGTTCCGGCGAGATGTCGATACAGTTTGAAGAAGCGTTGTCTGGTAACGCGCGCCGCGCCGACCGTGGGAATCGAAAACGGCACGCCTGCCGCGAACTCGACGGCTCTCTGTAGTCCCTCGGGCCAGCGTCGATCGTCGAAGATGCGTCCGGTCGAAGCATCGATGATCCGCACGGCCCTATCGACGACGACGTAGTCGACATCCTGCTTCAGGAGCGAGGCGGAGAGAGAGTCTTCGACATACTGCGACCAGGGTCGGCGCAGTTGCGAGGAGATCTCGCGCATAAACTGCGACGACACACGTTGCGAGCCAAGCTCCGTCAACGTCGCGCGACGGTGTTCCGTATGAATCGCGAAGTGAAGGTTCGGCGTCAGGCTCGCTGCGACGCTTCGCGCGCGATCGAAGACTTTGTGCGAATCGGGATCGGCGTCGCGCGGAGTGCTGAGTATGAGCGGCGTACCGGCTTCGTCGATGAGAACCGAGTCGAGTTCGTCTACGATCGTGCAATCGAGCGGCGGTTGTAGCGGAAGACTAATTTCCTGACCAGCGAGCCGACGCCGTAGCGCGTCGCCGAGCTTCGCAGGCGTTTCCTCAACTTGTCGCAGCCGTTCGCGAAGATAGTCGAAACCGAACGCGTAGCCGGTGCCATAGACTACGGAAGACGAATAAGCCAGACGCGTCTCGTCGGGCGTACGAGATTCCTTCAAGACTCCGACGGAGATCCCCAACAGCTCCAATGCCGGAGCGAATCGAGCGTAGTCGCGTTCCGCGAGGTATTGGTTGACGGTCGCAACATGCACCGAGCGATTACGGAGCGCCAACGCAGAGGCGGCGGCGGCGACAGCGAGCGACTTCCCTTCGCCGGTCCGCATCTCGACGCAGCGGCCCAGCGCCATCGCCGCCGCAGCACGAAGTTGTACATCGAACGGCATCAACCCGATCGCCCATTGCGATGCGGCGGCGAACAGTGCGAGAGCCGACTGCAAGGCTCGATCGTCGTTCGGCTCCCTTCTCACGATCGAAGCTTGCTCTCGTAGATCGTCGATCGAAAGTTCGGCGAAAGTCGCCATGAGCCGCTTTGCATTACCGATCGTGTCGGCAAGCAGTCGTTCGTCGCGTCCCCGCGATGGGATCCAACCGAACGCCAATTCGCGAAACGTAGGCATGGGCACTATCGTTGTTGGGTTTCCGAGTCGCGCTCGGCGACGGGTGGGAGCGGCGTAATGCCGGAGGCAACCGGCGGCAAGAGCCGAGCGGAGCCTCCGTATGACGACGCCGGAGCGATGGCCGACGTCACGGCGGGACTCGGCAACGGCTGCATCATGAGCGCCGGTCCGAGGGTGGGCCCGCCGGTCGCGGTTTGATCGTGTCGCAACGAACGCTGCGCCGACTGTATCGATCCGGGCGTCGGCGGCATCGCAGATATCGGGACTGTCATCGATGGGTTAACCGGTAACGGTGCGAGGGGCGGAGGTGAGAATTCCGGCGAACTCGGCGCATGATCGGGTGGCAGTTCCATGAGCGGTTGTAAGGTCGAGACTTCGGTCTGCGGTACACCATCCACAATCACAGTGCTGATTCGAACCCGATCGGCCTGTAGCAACGAGCCCGTCACCGCGTTCAAGTTCGCTAGGGCGACGTTGTAGGCCGCTTCCGCCGCAGCGAAGCCGTATTCCGCGGCGGCAAGGCGTTCTTGGGCGCCGAGTAGGTCGTTCAATACGACGCCGGCCAGTTGCTGGTCGTCGGCCGCAAGCCGCCACCGCGACGTTAGGTATTCGATCTCCGTTTGATCGGCCTGCATCGCTTGATATTTACTGACCATTTCGCGATAAGTCGTCGTCACTTCGCGCACGGCAACTTCGGTCTCGGCACGTACTTGGATCATCGTCTGCTGTAGCTTGTTCGTCGATTGACGGAGCTCGACGAGCCGCTGTGTCATCCGCGCGTTGGCACTTCGGTTGTACAGTGGGTACTCGAACTGCAATCCGGTCCAATACGTCGGCCGCCCTTGTGCGTACTGGCTTACCCAAGCATCGCCGATCTCGGAGTTGCCTTGCAAACCGTAGACGTAGGAGCCGAGCAAGAGATTCAAGACCGGCAAGAGTTCGTTCTTCGAGACATCGGCCTTGACTCCCGCGGCCCGAACTTCCGTAAAACCTTGCTTCACTTCGGGTCGTTGTTGCAGCGCAACCGTCAGCGCTTCGACGAGGTTCGGCTCGGCCGGCTCGTGATAGGGTGACTTGCTCGGCAGCAACTCCGTCGGTTGAGCGTTCAACCGAGGATCGTTGATCAAGGCCCGCAACTTCGTCTCGGCATTGGCGACTTCGGTGGCATAACGAATCACGGCGGCGTCGCGAGTCGCCACGGCGGCATCGGCCCGCACGATCTGACTCTTCGATACGTCGAAATCGGCCCGGCCTTGCAGTTCCCGCTGAATGTCGATAGCCGATTGCTTAAGCTTAATCCGCTGGAGTAAAGTGGCCCGCTGCAGACGCAGATCCCAATAAGCCTTGTGCGTCTCCATCAGGATCGCTTGTAAGTCTTGAATGAACTGCGCGCCGGCTTCCTGCGTGTTGAGTTCGGCCAAGCAGATGACGCTCGTGTTATAGACCTTGCCGCTGCCGTTCAACAACGGCTGTGTGTAGGTCAGCGTCATCCGTGCCGTTCCTTGATTCGGCGGCACGAAGAAGCGGGAATTGTTGTTCTGGTAGCCGAATTTCTGCGCCGCTTCGAATTGACCGCCGATCGTGTTCGTTTTCTTGATTCCCGCGCTCGAGTAAGCCGTTTGATCGATGAATCGGCTTGCGCCACCGGTCGTAAGAAGGTTGCCGACCGGGTCGCTGGTATCGGTAAACTTCGAATCGACGAACGTCCGGGGGTCGAACCGCGACATCGCGTCGGCGACTTGCGTTTCACGAATGATCGGCGAGTCGGAAGCGATCCGCACCTGCGGCGAAAAGCTCAGCACGCCGAGCACCGAGGCTTCCAAATCGATCGAGAGCGGCGTGCGCGTGCCGTCGAGCGGACGCTTGACATCTTCGTTCCACCAGGGTGTGAGCGCCTGGGCCGGAGGTGCTCTGCCATCGACGATCTGTGTCGGAGGCGATATCGGAAGGATTGCCGAACCAGCCGGAGCGATGGGCGCGACCATCGGCACTTGTGCGCGCAACAGCCCGCAGGCGAGCGATCCGCTAAGGATCGTCATCAGCAAGGTTGAGCGAACGCCGAAGTTCATCGCGTTTTTCCGTTCACAGGCGGTTGTGCGACCCCGTGAGAGCGCGCATGCGCTCTAATCCCTCTCATCGTTGTTATCGTCATCAAGCGTACGGAAAGGGTTGTTTCCGTACCTAATCCGTATAGTCCCCCCAGTCTTAATTCTTAGAAACGTCGGAGTTTCGAGATGCATCAGCCGCCTCGTCTATGGTGGCCTAGATTTCCTAGTATCGGACTCCGTGTTCTTCCGTGTTTCTATGACCTCGCTGCGCGCATTCCTTCGAGATCGCTTTCGCTCGCGGCAATACGCCGCCGAACGTCCGCCGGCGGTGCGCGCACTCGATTGCATGCAATTCGAGGATCGAACGCTCTTCAGCGCCACGCCGATGGCCGCCGAGGTGCTGGTCAACACCGACACGACCGGCGTGCAACAGACGCACGTCGAGGCGCAGCAGTCGGTGGCCGCAGATGCGTCGGGAAACTTCGTCGTCGCATGGACGAGCAACGGTCAGGACGGAAGCGGCGCGGGTGTTTACGCACAGCGCTTCGATACCACGGGAAATAAGGTCGGCGGCGAGATTCAGGTCAACTCGACGACCGCCAATGATCAACTCCATGCCTCGGTAGCCGCCGACTCAAGCGGCAACTTCGTGGTTGTCTGGGAAAGTCTGCTCCAAGACGGCGCAGGCTACGGCATCTTTGCCCAGCGCTTCGACGCGTCGGGAAATACTGTCGGGGGCGAGTTCCAAGTCAACACGACGACCTTCAGCGATCAGCGCAGTCCGTCGGCGGCGATGGACGGGGCCGGGAACTTCGTTATCACTTGGTCGAGCTTCGGGCAAGACGGCTCCGGCTATGGCGTTTACGGGCAACGTTACGATGCGAGCGGCGCCGCACAAGGGTCCGAATTTCAGATCGGCACCGCCACGACCGGCGACCAAGACTATTCTTCAGCGACGTTCACGGGAACCGGCGATTTCATCGTCACTTGGACCGGGCAGGATGCCGATGCGACCGGCATCTTCGCTCAACGGTTCAATTCCTCCGGTGTCGCTCAAGGGAGCGAGTTCCAAGTCAACGCGACGACGACCGACGCGCAGATCTATTCATCGGTGGCAGCCGATAGTGCCGGCAATTTCGTGATCGCTTGGGCAAGCAACCTGCAAGACGGCGGAGGCTTCGGCATCTTCGCCCAGCGCTTCAACTCCGCAGGAATTGCGCAAGGAAGCGAATTCCAAGTTAACGTTGCGACGACCGGCGATCAGAGCGCGCCACGCGTCGCCATGGCCGCCAACGGTGCGTTCGTCGTCAGTTGGACGAGCTCCGGGCAAGACGCCGCCGGGACCGACGGCGTCTATTTTCGCCAATACGATTCCGCAGGCGTCGCCCAAACGAACGAAACGCTCGCCAACTCGACGACCTCGGGCAACCAACGCTTCTCATCGGTCGCGATGCAGAGCAACGACAGCTTCGTCGTCGTTTGGAGCGGCAGCGGCTCCGGCGACACGCAAGGAGTCTTCGCTCAGCTCTATGTCGACGGGACGAACCTCGCACCGGTAAACACCGTACCGGGCGCGCAGTCGACGGCCGAAGACACCGGGCTCGTCTTCTCCACGGGCAACGGCAATCAGATCAGCGTCGCCGATGCCGATGCTCAATCGAACCCGCTGCGCGTAACGCTCACGGCGACCAACGGTGCGATCACGCTCGCATCATCGACCGGCATCACGTTCTCGGCAGGCGACGGCACCGACGACCTGACGATGACGTTCACCGGCACCGCGAAGGACATCAACGCGGCCCTCAACGGCCTCACGTTCACGCCGGGGACGAACTTCGTCGGTGCCGCGGGCGTAGCGATCACGACGAACGACCTCGGCTACAGTGGCACCGGTGGAGCGAAGTCCGATACCGATAACGTCGCGATCACCATCTCGGCGCTCAATGATGTCGACGCCGATAGCGGTTCGCTCCTCGTGAGTCTCAACGTCGGCGGCGGTACCGGCACGTTGTCGTTGGCTTCAATGACGGGGTTGTCGTTCATCACCGGCGACGGAACCGCCGATGCATCGATGCAATTTGCCGGAGCGTCGGCGAGCATCAACGCCGCGCTCGACGGCCTCATCTCCTCGGCTTCGTCTCTATCTGTGCCCACCGTCAGTGGTGATTCCGGCGTCTACGAAGCGTCGGACGGCACCTCAGCCGTTGCCGACACATCCGCGGCAGCAAATGAAATCGCAGCAACGGTGCGACACGAACTCGTGATCGTAGACGCGAACATCGAAGACGTCGATCGGCTCATTGCCGACGTACAGGCCAACGCCGACGCGTCGCGACGATTTGAAGTAGTGCGCGTGAATTTTCAGGGGGACGGAGTCAAGCAAATCTCCGACCTGTTGGCCGCATATGACGACTTGAGTGCAATTCACTTGCTGTCGCACGCATCCGACGGAGCGTTGCGACTTGGTGACGTCCAATTGACAAATGCGAATTTCGACAATTACTCCGCCGAAATCGCCCGGTGGCGCGGATCACTCACTGCGGACGCCGACTTGTTGTTCTACGGCTGCGAATTGGCGGCCGGCGAACAAGGCCGGACGCTGCTCACGCGGTTCGAGCAAACGACCGGAGCGGATGTCGCGGCAAGCACCGACAACACCGGCAACGCGCTGTTTGGCGGCAACTGGAATCTTGAATTTACCGACGGCCCGATCGAAACGATCATCGCCGTTAGCGCTACGGCGCAACGTCAATGGATGAACATTCTGAATGTCGCCGTAAATAATACGTCGAGCGGCAGCGCCGACGGCCAAGCATCCCTGACGATTTCGCATCAGTCGACCGGCGCGAATCGATTGATGCTGGTCGGCATCTCGTTTGATCCGCACGGCGATACCATCACGTCGGTCACGTACAACGGAATTGCTCTGACCCGAGTCGGACAGGAATACGATGCATCCACGCACGCCAGCGTTGAAATCTGGGCATTGGTGGCGCCTAGCTCAGGTATACACGACGTCGTTATCAATACTTCGGGCACCTCTTATAACGGTTTGGATGCGGGTGTGATGACGTTCACCGGCGTCGATCAGACGACGCCGCTCGGATCGTTCGCCGGCGCGTTCGGAAAAAGCGCTAGCGCCGCGGTGACGGTCGCCTCCCAAGCAACCGACGTCGTGTTCGGCCTAGTTTCGTCGCATAGCGATACTACTTTGGCGACGCCCGACCCTGGCCAGACAGAGTTCTGGAACCTGCAGATCGCCAAGGCGACGAGTAGCGGCACGCTCGAGGCAGGAGCCGCGTCGGTCGATAGCTCCTGGACCGTTCATAATGAAGACTGGGCGGCAGGCGCGATTTCCATTCGTTCCTCGGGTACCAACACGGCTCCGACGCTCGACGCAACCAAAACGCCGGTGCTCGGCAACGTCGTCGAAGATGCAGGCGCGCCGGTCGGCGCCGTCGGCACGTTGGTCTCGAGCCTGGTCGACTTCGATTCGCCGTCGGGTCAGGTGGACAATGTCGTCGATCCCGATGGAGGTGCGCTGCTGGGTATCGCCATCACCAATGCCGACACAGCCAACGGCAGTTGGTGGTACTCCACTGACAACGGCTCGAATTGGAATGCGCTCGGGGCCGTGTCCGACGGCAACGCGCGCCTGCTGTCGGCCGACGCCAACACGCGAATCTACTTCCAGCCGAGCGCCAACTACAACGGAACCGTCTCCAATGCCGTCACGTTCCGAGCTTGGGACCAGGATACGGGTACCAACGGTTCGACGGCCGACACCACAACCAACGGCGGCACAACAGCGTTTTCGACCGCCACCGATACGGCGGCGATCACTGTCAGCACCGTGAACGATGCGCCGGTCGTCAACGTGCCGAGTCCGCAAACCGCCACGGAAGACGATCCTCTCGTGTTCTCGTCGGGCAACGGCAATGCGATCAGCATCAGCGATGTGGATGCAAGTACGAATCCCGTACAGGTCACGCTCACCGCCATCAACGGCCTGATTACTTTGAACGGCTTGAGCGGGCTATCGTTCGTCACCGGCGACGGGACGGCCGACGCGACGATGACATTCACCGGCACGATCGCGAATATCAATACGGCCTTAAACGGTCTGAGTTTCACGCCGACGACGAACTACAACGGCGCCGCAAGTCTACAGATCGTGACGAACGATCAAGGAAACACCGGCAGCGGCGGGGCTCTCTCCGACACCGATACGATAGCGATCACCGTTAACGCCGTGAACGACGCTCCGGCGAACACGGTTCCCGGCGCGCAAACGACGGCGGAAGACACGACGCTCGTCTTTTCCAGCGGCAACGGGAATCAGATCTCGATCACCGACATCGATGCCGGAAGCGGTTTGATGCAAGTCACGTTGAACGCGACCAACGGTGCCATCACGCTGAGCGG
>JAIOPP010000050.1 GCA_021413845.1 Planctomycetia bacterium
CCGCTGCATGTTCGCGACTTTTTCGCCACGATCTACAAAGCCCTCGGCTTCGAGCATGACGCGAAAGTCATCGACCCGACCGGTCGCCCCCACTTTTTCATCGAGGGGCAGGCCGTCGACCAACTGTTTTGAGCACCGTACGTCGCAAAAATTCGGAGCATCGGCCTTCGGGTGTCGTGGGTGCAAGTGGTGCGGCGAAGTGCGAACCGGGAGCGGCTCGAGATTTCGTCGAAGACCGATCCGCAGGAACCTCGACCGCCGAACGGCCTGAAAGTGCGACTCTTTCGCTGCGGGTTTAGGGTGCGACGAGATAAAGGATGTCATGCATGAATTCCTCGACTGAATCAGGGCCGGCAGTCATTGATCATCTCCGGCGACATCGAGTCGCGACGTCATCGAGCCCATTCGCGCCCCCATCTGAAGCGCTGGTGCGAGTGGGTAGTCGACGCTGGTTTCTGCAAATCGGTTTGAGCGCCTTAGGCGCGGCGACCATGTCGTCGTCGACGTGCCCTGCTGCCGGTGGAGGTGCGAGATCACCGAAATCGGTGATTCAAATCTGGTTGTCGGGAGGCCCGAGCCAGATCGACATGTGGGATCCGAAGCCCAACATGCCTACCGAGATCCGGGGGCCTTTCAACGCAATCTCCACCGCGGTTCCGGGAGTTGCCGTTTGTGAGCTGATGCCGCGACAGGCGGCGCTCATGGATAAATTGGCGATCATTCGCTCCATGGACGCCGGCGGAAGCAATCATTGGCCGGTGACGTTCCAATCGACCAGCCGGAAAGCTAACCGTGACCGAGGGGATTACCCATCGACGGGGTCGATCGCCGCCCGCTTTCGCGGACCCAATCAACCGAACATGCCGGCGTTCGTCGGATTGCCTGCGGGGACCTCCTATCCGATCTGGTATGACATTTACGGATCCGGGTATCTCGGCAGTGACTACGAGCCCGTCGACGGCGCACGGGTTGCCGGACGATTCTCGATGCCCAACGGAATTACCGTCCCGCGCTTGCAGGATCGGGAACGTCTCCGCCGGGAATTCGACCGCTTCAAATCCCGGCACGATAACTCGCAGCAGTTCGAGCGACACGACCGGCACACTCGGGCTGCGCTCGACTTCGTATTGGGTGGGAACGCTGAAAGAGCCTTTGACGTCGAGCAGGAGCCGGCGGTCGTTCGCGACCTCTACGGCCGTGATTCGCTCGGCGCTTCCGCCTTGTTGGCCCGGCGGCTGGTCGAAGCCGGCATTACCTACGTGGTGCTGAGCGACCGACTCGGCAGTTGGGATCATCACGGCGACGAGATTCCTCAGAAGGGCATCGACAAAGGATTGCGGCATATGCTGCCGCGCACCGATCACGTGATCGCCACGCTGCTGGAGGATCTCGATCAGCGAGGTTTGCTGGAGTCTACGCTGGTGCTGGTTATGGGCGAGTTCGGGCGTGCGCCGGTAATGACGAAGACGGCGGGACGCGATCACTGGTTGCAGGTGATGTCGCTACTCGTGGCCGGCGGCGGCATTCGCGGAGGCCAGGTCATCGGAGCAACCGATCGACGAGGTGGAGAAATCGCCGAACGCCCGCTCGGACCGGGAGATCTCGCCGCGACGATCTTCAAACACCTCGGCATCGATTCGAGCGAACACTGGATCGACCCGGCAGGCCGGCCGAGACCATTGGTTGAAGAAGGAATTCCCATTCGAGAGCTGTTTTAATCGATCGAGGTCCGACGTTGCCCCTCGATGAAAACTCTCTTTTCAGCCGATGAGTGCCGAAGCGGAGTAGAGCGTATTTGTCCCAGGTACCGGCACAGCATATCATCGATATTCCTCGGCATTCGTTAGGTGCCGGCTTGGAATCGATCGCACAACCGTCACTGTGTTTCCCATCCGGTCGCAACATGCCTATCGGTTCTTTCGTCGTCGCTGCGCTTTCGGTTTGCATTGCGCTGACTATCGACATCGGATCCGTACGTAGCGCCGACACACGCTTGGAGTTCTTCGAGAAGAAGATCCGCCCGGTGCTCGTGGCTCATTGCTATGAGTGTCATTCGACTGAAGCGGACGGTCGCGGAAAACTCAAGGCCGGGCTCGTGGTCGATACCCGAGCCGGGTTGTTGAAGGGAGGCGAAAGCGGCGCATCGGTGACGCCCGGCAAGCCGGCGGAGAGTTTGCTGTTGTCGGCCATAAAGCATGATGGCCTCGAAATGCCGCCGAATCAAAAGTTGCCGCCTGAGGTGATCGCCGACTTCGAGAAATGGATCTCCGATGGAGCGTACGATCCGCGCGAAGGGGAGGCCGTCGTCAAAAAGCGCGGCATGTCGATCGAAGACGGCCGAAAGTTTTGGTCGTTCATTCCGCCGCGCGATGCTCCGCTGCCGGAAGTTCGACAAAAGACTTGGCCGACCGATGCACTCGATCATTTTATTCTCGCCAAGCTCGACGAACAACGACTCGCGCCCGCCGCCGACGCTGAGCCGCGAATCTTCGTTCGTCGGCTGTACTACGACCTGATCGGCCTTCCGCCGACGGAGGCGGAAACGACCTCGTTTCTCCGATCGTGGGATCGCAGTCCGGACTCGGCCATCGAGAGCACCGTCGACACGCTCCTTGCCTCGCCCCACTTCGGCGAACGCTGGGGACGCCACTGGCTCGATGTCGCCCGATATGCCGACAGCAACGGCCGAGATCGGAACGTCTATTACTATCACGCTTGGCGCTATCGCGACTACGTGATCGACTCTTTCAATCGTGATCAGCCGTTCGACTTGTTCGTGCGTGAGCAGATTGCCGGCGACTTATTGCCGGCCGAGTCGCGCGACGAACGTGATCGGCGGCGGATCGCAACCGGCTTTTTGGCCTTGGGCCCGAAGGCGTTCGAAGAACAAAAGCCCGAAGTGTTTCGAATGGACGTGATCGACGAGCAGATCGAGCTTGTCGGTCGTGCGGTGCTGGGGCTGTCGGTCGGCTGCGCTCGTTGTCACGATCACAAGTTCGATCCGATTCCCACGGCCGACTACTATGCCTTGGCCGGAATTTTTCGCAATGCCCAGCCACTCTACGGCTACGGTCCTAAGGGAATTAAGGCAACCGCATACGCCCATACAGAACTGCAGCCGCTCGGTCCCGATGCGGAACGATCGGGAGCCGGCGGACTCGCGTATCTCGCGAAGTTGCATGAGCTGACGCTCGCTCAGAACACGGCCCGATCGGATCGATATCGGATCGTACGCCGCGTCTCGGCCGCCAAGCTCGACATGCAAAAGCCGGGTGCCGACAAGGCAAAGTTCGAGACCGACATCGCCAAAATGGAAGCGGAAGTCAAAGACTGGGATGTGAAAGTTAAAGCTCACGAAGCAGCTTTGCAATCGGCGATGGATCATCCTCCACGGATGCCCGGCTGGGCGATGGGGCTACGAGAGCGCGATCGGATCGAGGACTGCCGGATTCACATTCGGGGAGACACGCTCAACCTCGGAGAGACCGTGCCTCGCGGGATGCTGCAAGTCGTTCCGCTCTCGAATAGCCCATCGATCGCGAAGAACGAAAGCGGTCGACTTCAGTTGGCGGAATGGTTGACCGATCGTCGCAACCCTCTCACGGCGCGGGTGTACGTCAATCGAATCTGGCTGCATCTATTCGGCCGCGGCCTCGTCTCCACGCCCGACGACTTCGGCGTGAACGGCGCTCGCCCCTCGCACGCCGAGTTGCTCGATCACTTGGCCGTGCGATTCATGAACGGCGGCTGGTCGACCAAACGATTGGTGCGAGAGCTGGTGATGAGCCGGACCTATCGACAAGGCATCGCGGTTCCCGAAGTGACGGCAGAACCTAACGGCGGCGCTTCATCCGTTTCGGATTTCTCCGTGGTCGATCCGGATAACGTCTTTCTCTCCCACATGCGTCCTCGCCGGCTCGAAGCCGAAGTGATACGCGATGCGATCATGCAGGTGGCGGGGACCTTAGATCGATCTCCGCCGCCGCAGGAGCAGGCATTCCTCGCCAAGTACAATCCCTACCGAGAAGATGAGTTTCGAACGTTCCAGCCGCTGTTCGCTTCAACGCAGATCGAGCATCCGCATCGCAGCGTCTACCTGCCGGTCGTTCGCGGTGTCTTGCCCGAAGTGTTTCGATTGTTCGACTTCGCCTCACCTGATCGCTCGACTTCGCAGCGAGAGGAAAGCGTCGTTCCGGCGCAGTCTTTGTACTTTTTGAACAACGAATGGGTTATCGGACAGGCAAAGGCGTTGAGCGAGTGGCTGCTTAAAATCGAATCTCTCGACGACGCCGGACGAATCGGAGCCGTCTATCGACGGGCATTTTCTCGCGAACCGACCGCTCGAGAGATCGAACGAGCGTTGCAGTACTTGAGTAGTCCCGAATCGTTGATCCCGGACCCGAAAGTTAAGACCCCGCCCAACTCGGAGCGATTGCGTCTCGAACGTTGGGTCAGTTTTTGCCAGATCATTTTTGCGAGCGCCGAGTTTCGTTACGTGAATTAGTTCGCTACCCCACAGCCGATCCAACATGAATCCGAATCCTATTTCGCGTCGCCGAATGTTGCAGGGCGTCTCCACCGGCTTCGGCTTTACGGCCTTCGCCGGGATCGCATTTCAAGCGGCCGCTGAAGAACGCACTAGATCCAAACCAGTCGGGCCGCTTGAGCCCAAGAAGCCTCACTTCAACGCGAAGGCGAAGCGGGTCATCTTTCTCTGCATGCGCGGCGGACCGTCGCACATGGAAACGTTCGATCCCAAGCCGAAACTTTCGGCCGATGACGGCAAGCCGGGCAAGAACAAAAACTGTAAGCTGCTGGGGTCGCGCTGGAAGTTCAACAAGCATGGCGAGAGCGGCTTGGAAATCGTCGACTTGCTGCCCGAAACGGCAAAACACGTGGACAAGCTGTGCGTTCTCCGCGGCATGCACACCGACAACGAAAATCATCCGCAAGCACTTGAGCAGTTGCACACGGGAAGCTTCCAGTTCATCCGTCCGTCGCTCGGATCGTGGACCTTATACGGCCTGGGTACCGAGAACCAAGACCTTCCCGGCTTTATCTCGATCAACCCGCTGACGTCGCTCGGCGGCGCGCGATATTACTCGAGCGCGTTCCTGCCGGCGGCATACTCGGCGAGTTTGCTGGGAGATGCAAATCGGCCGACTCGCAACCCGACTATCGGCAATCTCTCGAACCCGCGGCTGACGGCGGCCGGTCAGCGACATCAACTCGACTTACTCCAGGCCATGAACCGCGACGTCGTCGACAAGAGTCGCGACGCGCGTGTCGAAGGACTCATCGAGTCGTATGAGCTTGCCTTTCGTATGCAGGATGCCCTGCCGCAAGTGATGGATATCGCCGGCGAAAGCAAAGCGATGATCGCCAAGTACAACGCCGAAGAAACATTCGGCCGGCAATGCCTCTTGGCGCGTCGGTTTGCCGAAGCAGGCGTGCGCTTCATCGAGATCACCCATACCGAGTGGGACCTACACGGCTTCCTAACCGGCGGCATGACCAAGAACTGCGCCGCCATCGATAAACCGATCGCGGCCTTGCTCGACGACCTTAAGATGCGGGGCATGTTGGACGACACGCTGATCGTCTGGGGGGGCGAATTCGGCCGAACGCCCGACGACCCGACCACCGACGGTCGCGGTCACAACAATAAGGGATACTCAATGTGGTTGGCCGGCGGCGGAGTGCGCGGCGGAATGGCTCATGGCACCACCGACGAATACGGCTATGAAGCCGTCGACGGGAAGGTCCACATCCACGATTTGCACGCGACCATCTTGCACCTTTTGGGATTAGAGACGGATATATCGCGATCGACCTGGAGTCGTCGCAATTTCGAAGTGCTTCGGAGTCTTCATTTCGCACTGACCTACTCGTATAGCAAACCATGCTTCTCACTTTAGTAGCACGGTTCCGAGCAAATCGACATCCAGCTTCTCCAGCGTATCACGGTGCATCTCGAGAACGGGAGACCAATAGCTCCGTTCCCAATTCAAGCCTTGGCTCCGAAACCGGCCGAGGTTGATCCGCAAAGAGCCGCCCGCCTTCGGCTGATAATCCAGATTGCGCCGCCCGACAAACTGGGCAGCAACGCTTAGTCAGGTTCGACGCCGTGTTTCCCGTACGGGTTCGCTTAGGCGAATAAACCGTCGATGATTCGGCCGTCGGAGATCGGCGTCGGTCGCGGGAGTCGCGGGAAGTACGTTCCGTGCGGATCGATTCCAAGGGCGTGATAGATCGATGCCGCCACGTCGCCCGGGGCGTAAGGTCGCGTGGAGGGGACGGCTCCGTTCCGATCGGTGGCGCCGATCACCACGCCGCGCCGTATGCCGGCGCCAGCCATGAGGACGCAGCCGGCGTTCGGATAATGATCGCGGCCACCGTCTTTGTTGATGCGCGGCGTACGTCCAAATTCCCCCATGACGACGACGAGCGTGGTCTCGAGCAAGCCGCGCTCGTCTAAGTCGTCGAGCAGCGTCGAAAGCGACATGTCCAATTGCGGCAGGTTGCCGGGGCCGCGATAGGAATGCCACTTGTAGCCGCTGGGGATCTGCGCCGGAGTCGGTCCGAACGACATCATCGAATCGAAGAGGAGCTGATG